>NZ_JBEPCY010000008.1:0-220189 GCF_040299965.1 Streptomyces sp. NPDC000594
CCCGGGCGGGGCGCGGGGCGGGCGCGGGGCGGCTCCGCGTCCCGGCCCGGCCGGGGGGGGGCCGGGCCTGCGCGCCGGCGGGCCACCAGGGGTGCCCGGCCGGAGGGGGGTACGTCAGATCTCGCCCCGCAGTTTGGCCAGGGCCTCGGCGAGAATCGCCTCGCCGTCGGCGTCGCTGCGCCGCTCCCGTACATACGCGAGATGCGTCTTGTACGGCTCGGTGCGCGGCGGGTCCGGCGGATTGTCGCGGTCCTGTCCGGCCGGGAATCCGCAGCGCGGGCAGTCCCAGGTGTCGGGGACCTGTGCATCGCTGGCGAAGCTCGGCTGTGTCTCGTGCCCGTTGGAGCACCAGAAGGAGATGCGCAGACGCGGCGCGGACTCGCCGCGCTCGGCCTCGCCCATCGGCCCCGCCCCGACCCGGCTTCCCCGGATCGCGTTGCCACTTGCCACGGTCGTAACTCCCTGCGTGATGGTGCTGTACGGCGTCTCACAGCGGCCTGGCCGCGGTGCCCCAGTCTACGTAAGGCCCAACGCTCGTCCAGGGATTGGAGTTACCTCCCTGTCCCGGACAGGAAGCCCGTAGAACTAGTCCAGCTTCATCATCAGGCCCAGGACCACGATGCAGGCGAACCAGAGAAGACCGACCACCACCGTGATCCGGTCGAGGTTGCGCTCGGCGACCGAGGAGCCGCCCACGGAGGACTGCATGCCGCCGCCGAACATGTCGGAGAGGCCGCCGCCCTTCCCCTTGTGCATCAGCACGAGCAGCATCAGCAGCAGGCTGAAGACGATCAGGGCGATCGAGAACCCCATAACCACGGCTGGACCCTACTTCCTGGCAAATCTCTCGGAACATCTACGGACTGCGGGGGCCGGGTGGTCTGCCACCCCGGCCCCCGCAAGGGTACGACGGATCCGCCCTACCGCATACTCACTGGTCGCGGAAGCGGACGATCTTGACGAACTCGTCGGCGTCCAGCGCGGCGCCGCCCACCAGGGCGCCGTCAACATCGGGCTTCGCCATGATCGCGGCGACATTGCCGGACTTGACGGAGCCGCCGTACTGGATGCGGACGGCGTCGGCGACCTCCTGCGAGTACAGCTCGGCGAGGCGGGCGCGGATCGCACCGCAGACCTCCTGGGCGTCCTCGGGGGTGGCGACCTCGCCGGTGCCGATCGCCCAGACGGGCTCGTACGCGATCACGATGGTCTCGGCCTGCTCCGCCGGGACGTCCTTCAGTCCGCCGTCGAGCTGGGCGAGGGTGTACGGGACCTGCCGGCCGTCCTTGCGGACGTCGAGGCCCTCACCGATGCAGAGGATCGGGGTGAGGCCGTGCCGGAAGGCCGCCTTGACCTTGGCGTTGCAGATCTCGTCGGTCTCGCCGTGGTACTGGCGGCGCTCGGAGTGGCCGACGGCCACATAGGAGCACTTCAGCTTGGCGAGCATCGGGCCGGAGATCTCGCCGGTGTACGCGCCGGAGTCATGGGCCGAGATGTCCTGGGCGCCGAACTTCAGCTTCAGCTTGTCGCCCTCGACCAGGGTCTGGACGGACCGCAGATCGGTGAAGGGGACGAGCACGGCGACCTCGACGGCGGCGTGGTCCTTGTCCGAGAGGGCGAAGGCGATCTTCTGGGCGTGGGCGATGGCCTCAAGGTGGTTGAGGTTCATCTTCCAGTTGCCCGCCATGAGCGGGGTGCGGGTGGTCATGGGTTGTTCAGTCCTCCAGTGCGGCAAGCCCGGGAAGCGTCTTGCCTTCGAGGTATTCGAGGCTGGCGCCGCCGCCGGTCGAGATATGGCCGAATGCGTTCTCGTCGAAGCCCAGCAGCCGCACCGCGGCGGCGGAGTCCCCGCCGCCGACGACACTGAAGGCGGCGGAGTCGACGAGCGCCTGGGCCACGGCCTGGGTGCCCTCGGCGAAGTCGGGGTGCTCGAAGACGCCCATCGGACCGTTCCAGAAGACGGTGGCCGAGTCGGCGATCTTGGAAGCGAACAGCTCGCGGGTCAGCGGGCCGATGTCCAGGCCCTCCTGGTCGGCGGGGATGGCGTCCGCGGCGACGGTGGTGGGGTGGGCCGGGGCCTTGGTCTTCAGGTCCGGGAACTCCGGCGAGACCAGGACGTCGACGGGGAGCACCAGCTCCACGCCCTTCTCCTCGGCACGCTTCAGATAGCCCTGGACGGCCGGCACCTGCTCCTCCTGGAGCAGCGAGATCCCGACCTCGTGGCCCTGGGCCTTGAGGAAGGTGTAGGCCATCCCGCCGCCGATGAGGATGCGGTCGGCCTTCTCCAGGAGGTGGTCGATCACCCCGAGCTTGTCGGAGACCTTGGCACCGCCGAGGACGACGGTGTAGGGGCGCTTGACGTCGTCGGTGAGCTTCTTCAGCACACCGACCTCGGTGGCGATCAGCTGGCCGGCGGCGTGCGGGAGGCGCGCGGGCAGGTCGTAGACCGAGGCGTGCTTGCGGTGCACGGCGCCGAAGCCGTCGCCGACATAGAGGTCGGCGAGGGTGGCGAGCCGGTCCGCGAAGGCGCCGCGCTCGGCGTCGTCCTTGCTGGTCTCGCCCGGGTTGAAGCGGAGGTTCTCGATCACCGCGACCCGGCCGTCGGCGAGGGCGTCGACGGTGGCACGGGCCGACTCACCGACGGTGTCGGTGGCGAAGGCGACCTCGGCGCCCAGCAGCTCGCCGAGGCGGGCGGCGGCGGGGGCGAGCGAGAAGGCAGGGTCGGGAGCGCCCTTGGGGCGGCCCAGATGGGAGGCGACGACCACGCGCGCGCCCGCCTCGGCGAGCCTGGCGACGGTCGGGGCGACGGCGCGGATCCGGCCGTCGTCGGTGATGGTGGTGCCGTCGAGCGGCACATTGAGGTCGGCGCGGACGAATACCCGCCGGCCCCTGACCCCTTCGTCAAGAAGCTGGTCGATCGTCTTCATGGGACGGGACTCCTCGGATGGCTTGGCTGAGACGCGCGAGAGGGGCCCGGCGGCGCTTCCGTGCGCCGTCCGAGCCCCGTCGCTCACTTCGCAGAGCTGATCAGAACCGTACAGTCCGGATCTGGCCGGTCAGAGCCGTGCCCCTCAGAGCTGGTTGCCGACGAAGACGGTGAGGTCCACCAGGCGGTTGGAGTAGCCCCACTCGTTGTCGTACCAGCCGAGGATCTTCACCGAGTTGCCCTCCTGGACCATGGTCAGGGAGGAGTCGAAGGTGCAGGAGGCCGGGTCGCTGACGATGTCCGAGGAGACGATCGGGTCCTCGGTGTAGGCCAGGATGCCGGCCAGCTCGCCCTCGGAGGCCTTCTTGAACGCGGCGTTGACCTCGTCCTTGGTGACCTCGCGGCTCAGCTCGACCACCAGGTCGGTGGCGGAGCCGGTGGGGACCGGGACGCGCATGGCGATGCCGTCCAGCTTGCCCTTGAGCTGCGGGAGGACCAGCGCGGTGGCCTTGGCGGCACCGGTGGTGGTCGGGATGATGTTCTCCGCGGCGGCGCGGGCGCGGCGCAGGTCGGAGTGGGGGAAGTCCAGGATGCGCTGGTCGTTGGTGTAGGCGTGGACCGTGGTCATCAGACCGCGGACGATGCCGAAGTTCTCGTCCAGGACCTTGGCCATCGGCGCCACACAGTTGGTGGTGCAGGAGGCGTTGGAGATGACGTTGTGCTGCGCCGGGTCGTACTGGTCCTGGTTGACGCCCATCACCAGGGTGATGTCCTCGTCCTTGGCCGGAGCCGAGATCAGGACCTTCTTGGCGCCGCCGGCCAGGTGCTTCTCGGCGTCGGCCTTCTTGGTGAAGATGCCGGTGGACTCGATCACGATGTCGACGCCCAGCTCGCCCCACGGAATGTCGGCGGGGTTGCGCTCGGAGAGCACCTTGATCGTGCGACCGTCCACGGTGATGGTGTCGGCGGTGTGGGTCACCTCCGCCTTCAGCCGACCGAGGATGGTGTCGTACTTCAGCAGGTGGGCCGTGGTCGCGGTGTCACCCAGGTCGTTGACAGCCACGATCTCGATGTCTGCACCCTGCTCCAGCAGCGCGCGGAAGTAGTTACGACCGATGCGGCCAAAGCCGTTGATGCCTACGCGGATCGTCACGAACCGATCTCCTCGTTGGTACGCCGGGTTAACGCTTCCGGCGAGTTGTATGGGATGTCCCCGACCGCTTACGACCCTACCTCCCTGGAAGCCCCGAAGTGACATCGGAGGGCCCGTCCGTGGCCCGCTCGGCCACTGTCTTCCGGCGGAGCGCCGGAACCGCCTTTCACCTGCGCAAAGGTCGCTTCGGATGAGCGCTCAGAGGTCGTGTCGATGCTTCGTTTGAGCGCTTCGACGACCCTTCCGGACGGCCGGATCCAAGCCCTGCGAATCGCTCAAGCGTTCGAGTGCAAATCCATCCATAGCGGCATCGCCGGTGGTCATCGCGGTGCGACGGAAACGCCCCGGCCCGCCGACCCCTGGGCGGGGTCCGGCGGGCCGGGGCGAAGGACGGAGAGAGGGAAGCGGGAGCGGTAGCGGATTCCGGGGCGGGAGTGGAGGCGGGTCAGACGGCGAGGCCGTCGGCCATCTCCTCGGTCAGATTGGACTCGGTGCCCGGGATCCCCAGATCCTGCGCCCGCTTGTCGGCCATCGCGAGCAGCCGCCGGATCCGCCCGGCGACCGCGTCCTTGGTCAGCGGCGGGTCCGCCAGCGCCCCCAGCTCCTCCAGCGACGCCTGCTTGTGCTCCATCCGCAGCCGTCCGGCCGCCGCGAGATGCTCCGGGACCTCCTCGCCGAGGATCTCCAGGGCCCGCTGGACCCGGGCCCCGGCGGCCACCGCCGCCCGCGCCGACCGGCGCAGATTGGCGTCGTCGAAGTTGGCGAGACGGTTGGCCGTGGCGCGCACCTCGCGCCGCATCCGGCGCTCCTCCCACGCCAGCACCGACTCATGGGCGCCGAGCCGGGTCAGCAGCGCGCCGATCGCGTCGCCGTCCCGGACCACGACCCGGTCCACCCCGCGCACCTCCCGCGCCTTGGCGGCGATGGAGAGCCGGCGGGCGGCGCCGACCAGGGCGAGGGCCGCCTCGGGGCCGGGGCAGGTGACCTCCAGCGAGGAGGAACGTCCCGGCTCGGTGAGCGAGCCATGGGCCAGGAAGGCACCGCGCCAGGCCGCCTCGGCATCACAGGTGGCACCGGAGACCACCTGCGGGGGCAGCCCCCGGATCGGCCGGCCCCGGCCGTCGACCAGCCCGGTCTGCCGTGCCAGCTGATCACCGCCCGCGACCACCCGCACCACATAGCGCGAACCCCGGCGCAGCCCGCCCGGGGCCATGACCATCAGCTCGGAGGTGTGACCGAAGATCTCCAGGATGTCGCGCTTCAGTCGCCGTGCGGCGATACCGGTGTCCAGCTCCGCCTCGATCACGATCCGCCCGCTGACCAGGTGCAGTCCGCCCGCGAACCGCAGGATGGCCGAGACCTCTGCTTTCCTGCAGCAGGTCCGGGTGACGGGAAGCCGGGAGATCTCGTCCTTCACCGCTGCCGTCATCGCCATGGGCCGATCCTTCCATGCATCCGAAAAATACGGTCGTACGCGGCGGCCAACAGCTCCGGATCGTGCTTCGAGGCACTGTCGGGCGACGCCACGGGAGCCAGCTCGACCGCTGCCCCCAGGCGTTTGGCGGCGTCGGCGAGGCACTCGCGGTCGGGCACGGCTGCCTCGTCGGCGAGCACCACGTCCAGAGTGAGTTTAGGGGCGTGTCGTCCCAAAACCTCCAAATGACGCTGCGGGGAGAACCCTTCCGTCTCGCCCGGCTGCGGGGCCAGATTGAGGGAGAGCACCCGCCGGGCCTTCGTCTCCACCAGCGCGTCCAGCAGATCCGGGACCAGGAGATGCGGGATCACCGAGGAGAACCAGGACCCGGGACCCAGAACCACCCAGTCGGCGTCAAGAACGGCGGCGACCGCCTCCGGCACGGCGGGCGGATCGTGCGGAACGAGATGCACGGACTGCACATCGCCCGGGGTGAGGGCGACCGTCGCCTGGCCGCACACCGTCTGGAGCTCGTCCGGACGGGCCTGGTCATGGCCCCGTACCAGCGCCTGGAGCTCCAGCGGGACCGCCGACATCGGCAGCACCCGGCCCTGCGCCCCGAGCAGCCTGCCGACCAGGTCCAGGGCCTGGACATGGTCGCCCAGCTGCTCCCACAGGGCCACGATCAGCAGATTGCCCACGGCGTGCTCATGGAGATCGCCCTGGGACTGGAAACGGTGCTGGATCACCCGGGCCCAGGTCTGACCCCAGTCGTCGTCGCCGCAGAGCGCGGCCAGCGCCTTGCGCAGATCGCCCGGGGGCAGCACGCCCAGCTCCTTGCGGAGCCGGCCGCTGGAGCCGCCGTCGTCGGCGACGGTGACGACGGCGGTGAGGTCCCCGGTGATCCGGCGCAGCGCCGCCAGCGATGCGGAGAGCCCATGGCCGCCGCCGAGGGCGACGACCTTGGGCTGGGCGCCGCGCCGGCGGCTCACGGGCGTGAGTGCGGTCCTGCGCAGCCGGCGCAGGCGCAGGGAGCGAGTGGTCACTCGCGCCCCATGTCCCGGTGGACGACAACGGTCTCGATGCCCTCGGAGGCCAGGCGCGCGGCGAGCTTCTCGGAGGTGGCGACCGAGCGGTGCTTGCCGCCGGTACAGCCGACCGCGACGGTCACATACCGCTTGCCCTCGCGCCGGTAACCCGCCGCGATCAGCTGGAGCAGCTCCGTATACCGGTCCAGGAACTCCTTGGCGCCGGGCTGGTTGAAGACATAGTTCGACACCTCCTCGTTCAGTCCGCTGAAGGGGCGCAGCTCGGGGACCCAGTGCGGGTTCGGCAGGAACCGCATGTCGACCACGAGGTCCGCGTCGACCGGGAGTCCGTACTTGAAGCCGAAGGACATCACGGTGGCCCGCAGCTCGGGCTCCTCGTCGCCCGCGAACTGGGCGTCCATCTTGGCCCGCAGCTCATGGACATTGAGGCTGGAGGTGTCGATGACCAGGTCCGCGTCGCCGCGCAGCTCGCGCAGGAGATCGCGCTCGGCGGCGATGCCGTCCACGATCCGGCCGTCGCCCTGGAGCGGGTGCGGCCTGCGGACCGACTCGAACCGCCGGACCAGGGCGTCGTCGGAGGACTCCAGGAAAACGATCCTCCGGGTGACCTGCTTGGCGTCGAGGTCGGCCAGGGAGTCGCGCAGGTTGTCGAAGAAGCGCCGGCCGCGCACATCCACGACCACGGCGATCCGGGCGACATTCCCCTGCGAGCGGGCGCCCAGCTCCACCATGGTGGGGATCAGCGCGGGCGGCAGGTTGTCGACCACGAACCAGCCGAGGTCCTCAAGACATTTGGCCGCCGTGCTGCGGCCCGCACCGGACATACCGGAGATGATCACCAGCTCGGGGATGGCCGCCTCGGCGGCTCCGCCGGCCTCGGTGCTGCTGCCCGTACTCACGTCTGCTGCTCCGTCTGTGTCGTGCTCGTTCATGTGCTGCCCCCGTCGTTCTCTTCCATGATCTCTCCTGTCGCGGTGTTCACGGCAGGTGCGGCCACAGGTGTCCGGGCGAGGGCCGTGACCACGGACTCGGCGGTCTTGCGGCCCATGCCCGGCACCTCGCAGATCTGCTCGATTGTGGCCTGTCGCAGCCGCTTGACCGAGCCGAAATGCTTGATGAGGGCCTGTTTCCTGGTCTCCCCGAGACCGGGTACGTCATCGAGGGGGCTGGTCCGGACCCGTTTGGACCGTTTGGAGCGCTGATAGCGAATGGCGAAGTCATGGGCGGTGTCGCGGACCCGCTGGAGCAGATAGAGCCCCTCGCTGGAGCGCGGCAGGACCACCGGGTCGTCCTCGCCGGGCAGCCAGACCTCCTCCAGCCGCTTGGCCAGTCCGCAGACGGCGACATCGTCGATACCCAGCTCGTCCAGGGCCCGCTGGGCGGCGGCGACCTGGGGGGCGCCGCCGTCGACCACCACCAGCTGCGGTGGGTAGGCGAACCGCTTGGGGCGGCCGTCGTCGGCGGTGTCCCCTTCCATGATGGCCCCGGTGACCGCCGGAGCGCCTGTGGCCCCCGGGACGCCGGTGGTGCCGGGGCCTGCGCCTGCGGTGGTGCTGATGGCGCCGGTGGTGCCGGTGTTCCCCTCGTGGGGGGCGTCCTCCGGGCTGTCCGCGCCGATCCACTCCCCCGTCCGGTCCTTCTCGGCCAGATAGCGGCGGAAGCGGCGGCTGACCACCTCATGCATGGAGCGGACGTCGTCCTGCCCCTGGAAGCTCTTGATCGCGAAGCGGCGGTACTCGCTCTTGCGGGGCAGGCCGTCCTCGAAGACCACCATCGACGCCACCACGTCCTCGCCCTGGAGGTGGGAGATGTCGAAGCACTCGATCCGCAGCGGTGCCGAGTCCAGATCCAGCGCCTCGGCGATCTCCTCCAGCGCCCGGGAGCGGGTGGTCAGATCGCTGGCCCGCTTGGTCTTGTGCAGCGCGAGCGCCTGCTGGGCATTGCGCTGGACCGTCTCCATCAGGGCCTTCTTGTCCCCGCGCTGCGGAATCCGCAGGGAGACCAGGGAGCCCCGGCGGGCGGCCAGCCACTCGGCGACCGCCGTACTGTCCTCGGGCAGCGCCGGGACCAGCACCTCCTTGGGGACGGCGTCGCCGCTCTCCTCCCCGTACAGCTGCTGGAGGGCGTGCTCGACCAGGCCCGCCGTGTCGACGGCCTCCACCTTGTCGGTGACCCAGCCGCGCTGCCCGCGCACCCGGCCGCCGCGGACGTGGAAGATCTGGACGGCGGCCTCCAGCTCGTCCTCGGCGACGGCCATGAGGTCGGCGTCGGTGGCGTCGGTGAGGACGACGGCGCTCTTCTCCAGGGCGCGCCTGAGGGCGGTGATGTCGTCGCGGAGCCGCGCGGCCCGCTCGTACTCCATCTCCTCGGCCGCCTCGGCCATCCGGCGCTCCAGCCGGCGGATGTAGGCGCCGGTGCGCCCGGCCATGAAGTCGCAGAACTCCTCGGCGAGTTCCCGGTGTTCCTCGGGGGTGACCCGGCCGACACAGGGCGCGGAGCACTTGCCGATATAGCCGAGGAGGCAGGGGCGGCCCTTCTGCTGGTGGTTCCTGAGGACCCCGGCGGAGCAGGTGCGGACGGGGAAGACCCGCAGCATCAGATCGACGGTCTCCCGGATGGCCCAGGCATGCCCGTACGGACCGAAGTACCGCACGCCCTTGCGCTTGGCCCCGCGCATCACCTGCACCCGGGGGAATTCCTCGTTCAGCGTGACCGCGAGATAGGGATAGCTCTTGTCGTCGCGGTACTTGACATTGAAACGGGGGTCGTACTCCTTGATCCAGGAGTACTCCAGCTGAAGCGCCTCGACCTCGGTGGCCACCACGGTCCACTCCACCGAGGCGGCCGAGGTGACCATGGTGGCGGTCCGCGGGTGCATGCCGGCCAGGTCCTGGAAGTAGTTCCCGAGCCGCTGGCGCAGGTTCTTGGCCTTCCCGACGTAGATCACCCGGCGGTGCTCGTCACGGAACCGGTAGACCCCCGGGGAGTCGGGGATCTCTCCCGGCTTGGGACGGTAGCTGGAGGGGTCTGCCATGCCGTCCACCCTACTGGCGGGGACTGACACTCCGGTCGCCGCCGCCCACCCCCGGGGGACCCGCACCGGGAGGCGGTGCGACCGCTGTCGGGACCGGACGCCGGTGTGCCCGCCGACCGCCCCCCTCGGGGAGGGAACGGCCGGCGGGCACGGTCCGGGTGGCTCCGGCGGCGCGGTGCGTCAGCGGTCGGACATCAGCCGGTGACAGCGGACCGGCAGCCGGTAGCCGATGGCTGCCGGCCAGGGGCCGGTGACCGTCAGACGCTGCCCCGCCGTCGGGCCACGATCAGGCCGCCCAGGGCCAGGGCGAGGACCACCCCCGCTCCGGAGGCCACCGAGGTGACGGTGACCGTACCCGGGTCACGGTCGGCCGCGACGGTCGTCGCAGCCGCGGGAGCGGCCGGTGCGGGCTCCGCGGCCGGTCCGTACCCGCCGGCCACACCCTTCTTCGCGTAGGCGGAGCCGGGCAGCTTGTCGCCGTAGGCGTCCTGGACCCGGTCGCGGTAGGCGGTCAGGGTGGTCCCCTTCGCGCCGACCGCACGGATCGCGTCCCGGTCCAGCGGGAGCACCTTCGCCCCCTTGCTGACGTACCAGGCGTCGATCTGCGGCTCCCGGAAGACGGTGCCGCCGGGCAGCTTGCGCTCCCCCAGCCGGGCGTAGCGGAACTCGTCGTCGCCGGTGGCTATGTTGACGACCTGCCAGGAGCCCGCCTGGCGGGCCGCCCAGACCGACGCCCGCTGGCCGTCGGAGGAGGCCGCCGGGGTGGCGATGAACTCGGTACGGGCCACCGCCGCGCCCTTCTTGCCCGCCACGAACCCGGGGTCGAGTACGCGGACGGGGACGGACTTCCCGTCGGTGCGGGGCGCTGCGGCCGATCGGGCCACGGCGCCGTCGCGGGCGAAGAAACGGGAGAGGGTCTCCTGGGTGGCGGGGGCCGTGGCCGCCTTCCGCGCCGCCGTGAGATCGGCGGCCGAGGGGGCGGGTACGGCCACCGGTGCGGCGGGGTCCGCCTGGGCGACTCCCGCTCCCAGCGCCCCGACGGCGAGGCAGGCGGCGGCGCAGGCTCCGGTGAGGGTCGAGGTCCGCTTCATCGTGCTCACGCCCCGATCCGGTAGAGCGAGTGGGTCCAGGAGAACTCGTTGTTGTTCACGTACCAGGCGTGCGAGGCCCAGTTGTAGCGGCTGCTGGTCTGCCAGGGATCGCCCCAGTAGACCATCGAGTTGGCGTCGTCATACCCGTAGATGACATGCATATGACCGCCGCCGCTGGTCCACTGGATCCGGGTCTCGATGGGCCGGTTGGCGTTGATCTCGGTCTGCACGGCGGGGTAGCGCAGCCAGTTGCTGATGTACGACCCGGAGCTGACGCCCGCCCAGCGCAGCCCGGTCTGCACATTGGCGAGGGTGGCCTGGTTGTTGGGGCACTCGGTGTTCTGCTGCCGGTTGAAGGCGGCGTTGCAGAACTGGTTCTGGGAGTAGGAACGGCCGTAGTAGGTGGCGATGGTGTTACCGGCCGCGGCCCAGCACCAGTTGGTCTTCAGCTGGGCCTGCATGGTGATGTTGAGCCGCTTCCAGGCGAGGGCGCCCTGGCCGTCGCGGGCCTGGGAGGTGCCCTGGGTGACGGAGGGCCCGCCGGCGGGGTCACCGGCGGGAGCGGCGGTGGCGGAGGAGAGGGGAAGGGTGAGAAGAGTGGCGAGCACGGCCGCCGCCGAGGCGAGCCGTCTCCTGGTGGTGCGCATCGCGTTCCTCCCTGAGGGATGGGGGGTGGAGGAGCGCGTCCGGACGCTGCTGGTTGAGCATCGATCCTTGTCCGGAGCAGGTCAACAGGATTCAATGCGAACCACACGGAGCTGTGAACACGGCAGCCGGAGTGTGAATCCGTGCGCCCGCTGCCACCAAGGGCGCCCGCCACCGTCCGACCGCCGGGAGCCACCCCGTCGTGAACGTTCACCGCGACCGTGCGGTGTTCACGCGGGACCGTACGACCGGCTGGAGGATCCACCATGGGCCACACCGAAGCGGACATCGGCCACACCGAGGCCGACCTGGCACAGATGCTGCACACCGGCCCCTTTCACCTGGCTCTGAGGGCGGCCCTCGCGGTGCGCGGACTGCCGCTCCAGCGGGTGCGGCACCATCTCGCCCACCGGGGGATCACGGTGGGGGTGACCAGCCTCAGCTACTGGCAGCAGGGGGCGCGCCGCCCCCAGCGGCCGGAGTCCCTGCGGGCGGTGCGCGCGCTGGAGGAGGTGCTGGAGCTGCCGGGGAACTCCCTGATCCGGCTGCTGGACACCGGGGAGGGGACGGTACGCAAGGAGCTGGACCGGCCGCCCTCACGCTCGTACCGCTCGCTCCTGGAGGCATCGGGGACGGTGGAGCGGATGCTCGCGGAGCTGGAGGCCCCGGCCGACGGCGGGCTGCACACGGTGGGCCATCACGAGCGGGTACGGATCGGGGCCCGGCGGGAGCTGCTGGGCCGCGACTCCCAGCAGGTGGTACGGGCGCACCGGGACGGGGTGGACCGCTATGTCGCCATCCACCACGGGGACGCGGGGTGCGATCCCGCGCGGGTACGGGTGAGCGCGCTGGAGAACTGCCGGACCGGCCGGGTCCGGCGGCACCCCGGGACCGGTCTGGTCATGGCGGAGCTGCTCTTCGACGCCCGGCTGCGGGCGGGCGAGACCTATGTCTTCGGCTATGGCTTCGAGGACGGCACCGGCGGCCCCGGCCAGGAGTACGTCCGGGGGTTCACTTACGCGGGCGGGCAGTACGTGCTCCAGATCCGCTTCGACGAGGGGGCCCTGCCGGTGCGGTGCCGGAGGTTCGCCCAGGCGACGACGGGGGCGCCGCGCGGTGCCCGCACCGATCTGACGCTGAGCGGGCGGCACCGCACGGTCCATCTGGTGGAGCACGGGGTACGGCCGGGGATCCTGGGGATCGACTGGGACTGGGACTAGCCGGGGTCCCGGGGACCGTCCGGCACCGTCCGGGACCGGCAGCGGCCGGGCTTCCTGGGGCTCAGGCGTCGGGACCGGGGAGCCGGGGGGCCCGGGGCTCAGGCGTCGGGACCGGGAGGCCCGGGGCTCAGGCGTCGGGGCCGGCGATCAGGACGCCGCCCTCGGCCTTGATCGGCACCTCCGGCAGCGGCACGGTCGCCGGCCCGTTGAGCGCCTTGCCGGTGGTGACATCGAAGCGGCTGCCGTGGCAGGGGCAGTTGCCCTCATTGGCGACGATCTTGTCCAGGGCGCAGCCCGCATGGGTGCACTGGGCGCTGAACGCCTTGTACTCGCCCTTCTTCGGGCAGCTCACGATCAGCTTCTGCTCGCGGTAGAGCTTGGCGCCGCCCACCGGGACCGCCTCGGCGGGACCGAGGTCCACGGGGGCGGTGGGGGTGGGGACGGTGGCCCGGCCGAGCTTGGAGTCGGTGGAGCAGGCGGCGGCCCCGAGACCGGCGGCACCCGCGAGGGCGGCGCCTTTCAGCACGGTACGGCGGGCGGCTGGGGTGGGGCCGGGCATGGGGGACTCCAGATGTTCGGTGCCGCCGACGGTGGTGACGGGACCGGCGGCGCGGGCCGGGATGGCGGCGGAATCGACCATACCGAGCGGGAACGGCCGCCCGGCGGGCGGGCCCGCCCCCAGAGTGGCGCAGGTGCTCCTCTCCCGGGCGCGGGGGGTGATGGGCTACCTTCTGGGCCGTGATCGTCGTCGCCGGAGAATCCCTGATCGACCTGGTCCCCCAGCCGGACGCCCCGGTGGTACCGGAGGGCGGGCCCGGTCTGCCCCCGCTGCTGCCACGGCCGGGCGGCGGACCGTACAACACCGCCGTGGCCCTGGGACGGCTGGGGGCGCGGGCCGCCTTCTGCTCCCGGATGTCCACGGACGGTTTCGGGGCGGCCCTGCTGACGGGGTTGCGCGGCGCGGGCGTTGACACCTCCCTGGTGACCCGGGGCCCGGAGCCCACCACCCTGGCGGTCGCGTCCATCGGCGCGGACGGCTCGGCCGGGTACGGCTTCTACGCGCAGGGCACGGCCGACCGGCTCTTCGAGCTGCCGCCACCGCTCCCCGACGCGGCGCGCGCGGTGGCCTTCGGCACCTGCTCACTGGTGCTGGAGCCGGGGGCGACCGCCTATGAGCGGCTGCTGCGGCGGGAGGCCGGACGCGGTCTGCTGACCCTGCTGGACCCCAATGTGCGGCCCGGTCTGATCGGGGACGCGGACGCCTACCGGCGGCGGTTCACCGGCTGGCTGCCGTCGGTCTCGCTGCTGAAGCTCTCCGACGACGACGCCCGCTGGCTCGGCGGGGTGCCCCGGGGGCCCCGGGCGGTGGTGGTCACCCGGGGCGCCGGGGGGCTGACCGTACGGACCCGGGAGGGCCTGGAGGTCTCGGTCCCGGCGACCCCGGTCCGGGTCGCCGACACCATCGGCGCGGGCGACACCGTGAACGCGGCGCTCCTCCACGGTCTGGCCCAGCGGGACGCCCTCACGCCCGAGGCGCTGTCCGCCCTGGACGCGGGGGCCTGGCGGGAGCTGCTCGGCCTCGCCTCCCGGGCCGCCGCCCTCACCTGCTCCCGGCCGGGTGCCGAGCCCCCGTACGCGGCGGAGCTGGCCCGGTACCCCGGACCGGCGGACGGCTGAGCCCCACCGGCCCGGACCCACCGACCTGATCCGTCCGACCCATGGGCCCACGGGTCGGACGGATCAAGCGGATCAGGCGGACCGGGTACGCGCGGTCGCCTTCTTGGCCGCTCCCTTCGCCGGGGCGGCCGTCTTGGCCGTGGCCGACTTCGCCGTCTTGGCCGCCGTGGTCCTGGCGGCGCCCTTGGCCGTGCTCTTCGTGTTGACGGTCTTCGCCGGGGCGGCCTTCCGCGCGGCGGCGGTCTTCCTGGCCGGGGCCCTGCGGGCGGGGGCCGGCCCGGCGGCGTCGCTGATCCGCTCGGGGTCGAGGATGCCCCGGAGGAACTTGCCGGTGTGGCTCTCGGGCACCCCCGCGATCTGCTCGGGCGTCCCCTCGGCGACGACGAGACCGCCGCCGCTGCCGCCCTCGGGCCCCATGTCCACGACCCAGTCGGCCGTCTTGATCACATCGAGGTTGTGCTCGATGACGATCACCGTATTGCCCTTGTCGACCAGACCGGCGAGGACCGTGATCAGCTTGCTGATGTCCTCGAAGTGGAGACCGGTGGTGGGCTCGTCCAGGACATAGACCGTACGGCCGGTGGAGCGCTTCTGGAGCTCCGAGGCGAGCTTGACCCGCTGGGCCTCACCGCCGGAGAGGGTGGGGGCGGACTGGCCGAGCCGGACATAGCCGAGCCCCACCTCGTTGAGCGTGCGCAGATGGCGGGCGATGGTCGGCACCGCCTCGAAGAAGGCCAGCGCCTCCTCGATGGGCATGTCCAGCACCTCGGCGATGGACTTGCCCTTGTAGTGGACCTCCAGGGTCTCCCGGTTGTACCGCGCTCCGTGGCAGACCTCGCACGGGACATAGACATCCGGCAGGAAGTTCATCTCGATCTTGATGGTGCCGTCGCCGGAGCAGTTCTCGCACCGGCCGCCCTTGACATTGAAGGAGAAGCGGCCGGGGAGGTACCCCCGGACCTTCGCCTCCGTGGTCTCGGCGAACAGCCTGCGGACATGGTCGAAGACCCCGGTGTAGGTCGCCGGGTTGGAGCGGGGGGTACGGCCGATCGGCGACTGGTCGACATGGACGACCTTGTCGACCAGATCGTCGCCGTCGACCCGGGTGTGGCGGCCGGGAACCGACTTGGCGCCGTTCAGCTCGCGGGCGAGATGGGTGTAGAGGATGTCGTTGACCAGGGTCGACTTACCGGATCCGGAGACACCGGTGACCGCGGTGAGCACACCGAGCGGGAAGGACACATCGATGTCCCGGAGGTTGTTCTCCCGGGCCCCGTGGACGGTCAGTGCCCGGGACGGGTCGGTGGGGCGCCGCAGGTCGGGCGTGGCGATGCTCCTCTTCCCGGAGAGGTACTGCCCGGTCATCGACTCCTTGTTGGTCAGCAGCTGCTTCAGCGGTCCGGAGTGGACGACCTTGCCGCCGTGCTCACCCGCGCCGGGGCCGATGTCCACGACCCAGTCGGCGATCTTGATCGTGTCCTCGTCGTGCTCGACCACGATCAGGGTGTTGCCCATGTCCCGCAGCCGGACCAGGGTCTCGATCAGCCGGTGGTTGTCCCGCTGGTGCAGACCGATGGAGGGCTCGTCCAGCACATAGAGCACCCCGACCAGCCCGGAGCCGATCTGGGTGGCGAGCCGGATGCGCTGGGCCTCACCGCCGGAGAGGGTACCGGCGGCGCGGTTGAGCGAGAGATAGTCCAGGCCCACGTCGACCAGGAAGCGCAGCCGCTCGTTGACCTCCTTGAGGACCCGCTCGGCGATCTTCTTGTCGCGGGCGTTGAGCTTCATCCGGCCCAGGAAGTCCGCGCACTCGCTGATCGACATCGCGGAGACCTCGGCGATGGACTTCTCCATCACCGTGACCGCGAGCACGATCGGCTTCAGCCGGGTGCCCTCACAGGTGGGACAGGGCACCTCGCGCATATAGCCCTCGAAGCGCTCCCTGCTGGAGTCGGACTCGGCCTCCTGGTG
Organism: Streptomyces sp. NPDC000594; assembly: GCF_040299965.1. NCBI lineage: Bacteria > Bacillati > Actinomycetota > Actinomycetes > Kitasatosporales > Streptomycetaceae > Streptomyces > Streptomyces sp. NPDC000594. Next base: position 16,181 of record NZ_JBEPCY010000008.1, read on the forward strand.
CCGCCTGCGCACGAACTGCACCGCGCCTTCGAAGGCGGGGGTGGTGTAGGCGCGCTCCCTGCCGTAGCGGTTGCGGTAGCGGACCTCGACCTGGGTCTTGTGGCCGTACAGCAGGGCCTTCCTCGCCCGCAGGGGCAGCCCGGCCCAGGGCATCTCGGTGGAGAAGCCCAGCGCCTGGGCGAGCCCTCCGATCAGCCGCCCGAAGTACTCCTTGGTGTGGCCGTGGGACCAGGGGTGGATCGCCCCCTCATCCAGCGAGCGGTCCTCGTCCGGGACGATCAGCTCGGGGTCGACCTCCATCCGGGTGCCGATGCCGGTGCAGTCCGGGCAGGCCCCGAAGGGGGAGTTGAAGGAGAAGGAGCGGGGCTCCAGCTCCTCGAAGGAGAGGTCGTCGTACGGGCAGTAGAGATGCTCCGAGTACATCCGCTCGCGCTCGGGGTCGTCCTCGGGGAGGTCGACGAAGTCGAGCACGACCATGCCGCCGGAGAGACCGAGCGCGGTCTCGACCGAGTCGGTGAGCCGGCGCTTGGCGCCGTCCTTGACGGTGAGGCGGTCCACGACCACCTCGATGGTGTGCTTCTCCTGCTTCTTGAGCGCGGGCGCCTCGGCGAGCTGGACCGTCTGCCCGTCGACCCGGGCACGGCTGTACCCCTTGGTCTGGAGGTCGGCGAAGAGATCGACGAACTCTCCCTTGCGCTCGCGCACCAGCGGGGAGAGCACCTGGAACCGGCTGCCCTCGGGCAGCTCCAGCACCTTGTCCACGATGGCCTGGGGCGACTGGCGGGAGATGGGCCGGTGGCACTCGGGGCAGTGCGGCTTGCCGATGCGGGCGAAGAGCAGCCGGAGGTAGTCGTAGACCTCGGTGATGGTGCCGACCGTGGAGCGGGGGTTGCGCGAGGTCGACTTCTGGTCGATGGAGACGGCCGGGGAGAGGCCCTCGATGAAGTCCACGTCGGGCTTGTCCATCTGCCCCAGGAACTGGCGGGCGTAGGACGACAGCGACTCCACGTAGCGGCGCTGCCCCTCGGCGAAGATCGTGTCGAAGGCCAGCGAGGACTTGCCCGACCCGGAGAGCCCCGTGAAGACGATGAGGGAGTCACGGGGGAGGTCGAGCGAGACGTTCTTGAGATTGTGCTCGCGAGCGCCACGGACGATGAGACGGTCGGCCACGCCGGGTCCGCACCTTTCTTGAGGGGGTCCTACGGGATCTGGGGGTCCCACAAAATCTGGAGGTTCTGCGGGCTCTATGGGGTCCTGCGGATCTGGGTCCTACGGGATCTGAGGGGTCCTGCGGATCTGGAGGGGTTCTGCGGATCGTGAGCGGGTCCCGCACGGTCCGTGAGGACCCGCGAGGTCAGGGGGGAAGCGGGGTGGGCCCCCGGTCCGGGAACGTCCGGACCTTCCAGCCTAGGGGGCCACCGGTCGGTCGGAGGCCGGGCGGCCGGTGGACCGCCGGGGGCGGTGAGTGCCCGACTTCCAAGGATGCACCGCTCCAGGCTATAGCACGCACATTCGAATTATCGTGCCCGGCGACCTCCTTCACCCGAACGAGTGGCAGGGCTATCGTCTGGCCCATGATCAATCCCTTGCGCGACCTGGACTCTGTACGCGAGGCGACCGAGCGACTGCTCAGCGCGGTCGAGGCCCTGGACCGGGAACGGCTGTCCGGACCCTCCCGGCTCCCCGGCTGGACCAGGGGTCATGTCCTGGCCCACCTCTCCCGTAACGCGGACGCGATCGTGAATGTTCTCGAAGGGCGCCCGATGTACGCGAGCGCCGGGGCGCGCGAGGCCGACATCGAGCGGGACGCCCCCCGCCCGCTCGATGTCCAGCTCGCCGATGCGCACGACAGCGACGCCCGCTTCCGCTCGGTGGCCCGGCTCCCCGCCGACTGGAACCGCGTCGTCGCCCTGCGCAACGGAGTCACCGACCGGGCCGCCCGGCTGCCCTTCCGGCGCCTGGTCGAGGTCGAGCTGCACCATGTCGACCTGGACATCGGCTATGAGCTGGAGGATCTGCCCGAGGAGTTCACCCGGCGCGAGATCGCCTTTCTCGCGGAGCGGTTCACCGGCGCCCGGGACGTACCGCCGATCGCCCTCACGGCCGCCTCCGGGGAGACCTGGAGCACCGGCGGCACCACGGGATCCCCGATGCGCGTCGAGGGCCCCGCACCCGCCCTGCTCGGCTGGCTCGCCGGGCGCCGCGACCCGGACGCCTCCCGGGCCGCGCTGACCGCCGGGGGCGGCACCCTGCCCGCCCTGCCCCCGCTCTGAGGGCTCCCCGCACACCTCCCGCCCAAGGGTCCCGGGACCCGGCTCCCGGGGCCTGCTGGGCCCCGTGGCACGCCGATAGGCTGCCCCCCATGACGTACAGCGGAGCGGTAAAGGTCGGCGGCCCCGCCGATGTGCACGAGCTGACGGATCTGATCATCTCCAAGGTCGCCGTCGGCCCCATGGACAACAACAGCTATCTGCTGCGCTGCCGGGCCACCGGCGAGCAACTGCTGATCGACGCCGCGAACGAGCCGGAGACCCTGCTGCGGCTCATCGGGGACGACTCGATCGCCTCGGTGGTCACCACCCACCGGCACGCCGACCACTGGCAGGCCCTCGCCGCCGTGGTCGGCGCGACCGGGGCGACCACCTACGCCGGGGCCGAGGACGCCGAGGGGATCCCCGTCCCCACCGATGTCCCGGTCCGGGACGGCGGGGCCGTCCGGGTGGGACGGGTCGAGCTGCGCGCCCGCCATCTGGTGGGACACACCCCGGGCTCGATCGCGCTGGTCTACGACGACCCGCACGGCCATCCCCATGTGTTCACCGGTGACTGCCTCTTCCCCGGCGGGGTCGGCAACACCCGCGACGACCCGGAGGCCTTCGCCCGGCTCCTCCATGACGTGGAGACCCGGCTCTTCGCCGAGCTGCCGGACGAGACCTGGGTCTACCCGGGCCACGGCAGGGACACCACGCTGGGGGCCGAGCGCCCGCAGCTGCCCGAGTGGCGCGCCCGCGGCTGGTGACCCCGCGCACGGGAACGCCGTGCGGGAAACGGCCTGCGGGGAACGGCCTGCGGAAACGACGAAGGGGGCGGACGGCGATATGCCGTCCGCCCCCTTCGGGGTTCAGGGAGGAGTGCCGGAGCCGTCAGGCCTCGACGCTGTCCTTGCCCTTGTCCTTGTCCTCGCCGGCTTCCGCGCCGCCCTCGGCGGCAGCCTCCGCCGCCTCGCGCTCCGCCTGCTTCTTGGAGGCGATCAGGCTGGTGATCGTGGTGATGACCAGAACACCGCCGATGACCGAGAGGGAGAACGGAATCGAGATCTCCGGGACGTGGACGCCGCTCTCGTGCAGTGCGTGCAGCACCAGCTTGACGCCGATGAAGCCGAGGATGACCGAGAGGCCGTAGCTCAGGTGGACCAGCTTCTTGAGCAGTCCGCCGATGAGGAAGTACAGCTGGCGCAGACCCATCAGGGCGAACGCGTTCGCCGTGAAGACGATGTACGGGTCCTGGGTCAGGCCGAAGATCGCCGGGATGGAGTCCAGGGCGAAGAGGATGTCCGTGGTACCGATGGCGAGCATGACCACCATCAGCGGGGTCATGATGCGCTTGCCGTTGCGCTGGATGAACAGCTTGGTGCCGTGGTACTGGTCGGCGACGCCGAACCTCTTCTCGACCGACTTCAGGAGGCGGTTCTCCTCCCAGTCGTCCTCGTCGTCATCGGCACGCGCCTCCTGGATGAGCTTCCAGGCGGTGTAGATCAGGAACGCGCCGAAGATGTAGAAGACCCAGGAGAAGCTGGCGATGATCGCCGCGCCCGCCGCGATGAAGATGGCCCGCAGGACCAGCGCGATGAGCACACCGACCAGCAGCACCCGCTGCTGGAGGTGGGACGGGACCGCGAACTTCGCCATGATCAGAACGAAGACGAAGAGGTTGTCGACGCTCAGGGACTTCTCGGTGATGAAGCCCGCGAAGAACTCTCCGGATGCCTGGCCCGAGCCCCAGATCGCCAGGCCGACGCCGAAGAGCGCGGCCAGCACGATCCAGACGATGGTCCAGATTCCGGCTTCCTTGATCGACACGTCATGGGGCTTGCGCCCGATGAAGAAATCGACCGCGATCAGGGCTGACAGACCAAGAATGGTCAACACCCATGTGGTCAATGAAACGTCCACTGCGCCTCCGGCTTCGTACGGCTACTGATCAGCGTCGTCGCTGCCGGAGGTCTCTTCCACCCGAGCGGTCCTTGCCGCACGGGCCGACGCCCCGGGATCAGTGGTGATCCGTACTGACGGGAACGTCACAGTTCGGGAATACTCCCCTCCGCTGAGTGGAGCGTACAGGAGTCGCCAAGTGACGGTAAAGAGCTTGGTAAAGAGAGTTTCAAATCGCCTGGTCAGAGGCTTCTTATTGGTCTATACCGGTTGACTTTCCGGGGCTCTGGCGCCCCTTTCGTCACCCTGGCCCCGCCCCGCCGCGCCCCGCCTCGGCCACCTGGGCGAGGACCCGGTCGAGCACCTCGCTCCCGGGCGGGACCGTGAGCGGATGACAGGTCCAGGAGTGCCGTACCCAGGGATCCGCCAGGTGGTCGTCCGGCACCGGGCTGATCCGCAGCAGCGAACGCCACAGCGGATCCAGCTCCGGTCCATGGGCCGCGGCCTCCTCACGGTCCGCCACCATCATCAGATGGACCCCCGCCGCCGGTCCCTCGTCCGCGAGATAGCGCAGCCGGGCGACGGAACGGTCGTCGAAGCCGTGCGGGAAGTCGTGGACGATCAGCAGCTGCTCGGCCAGGTCCAGCCCCGGCGGCAGCGCGTCGGCGGCTCCCCCGCGCAGCGCCATGGTGACCAGATCGACCCGCTCCGTGAGCTGGGCCAGGGTCGCGGCGACCGCCGCGGCTCCGACGGCGGGCGGCACGGGCCGGACCCCGGAGGCGAGCAGCGGCGCCAGGGCCCCGGTGCCGCTCCCCACCGGGTCGATGACCCGCAGGGTGATCGACCCGGGGCGGTGGACGGCGAGCATCCGCGCGGCATGGGCGACGGCGCACTCCAGGGCGAGCCGTTTGAGCCGGTCGCTGTCGAGCGCCATCGCCGCCTCGGACCCGGTGCGCCCGCTGTCCACCCAGATCCCGCGCTCCAGCGGCAGCCGGACGAGGAAGGGGATGACCAGGCCGGGGGCCTCGGGCAGGCTCAGATCGCCGAGCCGCAGCGCCATCGGGTTCTCCTCGGGGACCCGGTAGGCGTGCCAGACGGGGTTGTCCCAGCCGGCCAGTGCGGGCGGCAGGGCGGGCTCGACCACATCGGACTCGGCGGTGAGCTGGACGAGGTCCCGGTCGAGGGCCTGGCGGGCCTGCCCGATCAACTCCTCGGAGCGGGTACGGGCGGCCTCGCGGGCGAGGTCGGCGGCGCCGCTGACCCGGGTGCGCGGGTCGCCCAGGATCCGGTCCAGCTCCTGGTCGAGCCGGGACTCGGCGAACTCGACGGCGCTGCGGTAGGCGGCGACGGTACGGGCCAGGTCCTCGAACATCCCCCAGACCTGGTTGTAGAGCCGCTCCTCCATGGACCAGCCGCCGGCGTCGCCCGCGACCGGCCCGGCGGAAGCACCCGGGGTCGCGGCGGGCGCGGCGGTCGGTGGTGCCGAAGGGCCCGGGGCCATGGCGGGCGCGGTCGGCGGCGGTACCGGAGGACCCGGGGGCGGGGACGGGCGGCGGCGGGGGTGGGCGTAGCTGACCGGGGTGGTGCCGGCGGGGTTCCGGGGGGCCTCACGGGTGGGCCGGGGGCCGGTGGAGCCGGGGAGCGCTCCGGTGGTGCCCGGGGTGGCCGGCCGGGCGGACGCGGTCGGGGCGGGCGGCACGGCGGCCCGCTGGATCTCCGCCGCTCTCTCCGGGGCCCGGTCGAGCCCCTGGTCGGCGAGGAGCCGGGCGAGGCCGTCGGCGTATCCCTGGCCGACGGCCCGGATCCGCCAGGCGCCCTGGCGGCGGTACAGCTCGACGGCGACGAGGGCGGTCTCGGTGTCCAGTCCGGTGATGGTGAAGGTGGCGGTCACGGCGGAGCCGGGCGCGGCGAGGGCGATCGACGGGGCGGCGGTGGCCCCGAAGCGGCCGGGTCCCCCGGCGCCCTCGGGCAGGGCGAGGACCAGGCTGATCCGGTGCACGGCGGCGGGGACCTCGGCCAGGTCGACGGTGCAGCGGGAGTCGGTCCCGGTGGCGCGGGGCACCTCGACGCCGGGGAGGGCGGGGGCGCCGGGGTGGGCGACGGCCGGGCCGGTGCGGGGGGCGTGCTCGCCGGAGCAGGTGGCGCAGACCAGGAGCGGGTGGCCCCCGGACACCCGGATCTCCAGCAGGGTGTCGGTCAGCGGAAGGTTCTGTCCCCGGACCAGTTCGGCCGTCATCGCCTGCTCCCCCATGTCACTGTTCTTCGGTTCCGCGCACGGCCCCGACGCCGTGCGGTCCCGCCGGCCGGGGCCGGGCGGTGGCACCCTGGGCCCGGAAGGCGCGGGTCCGCCGGCCCGGCGGCGGCGTCCCAGGTCAGAGATGCGGCAGGATCGCCGGGATGAGGTCCTGGAAGGTGCGGCCGTTGGCGGGGTTGCCGAGGGCGGTCATCGTCCAGCCGCCGGGGGTGGGCTCCTTGGAGTATCCCTGCGGGGGGCCGCTCCTGGCCCGGTGCACCTTGGCCATGATCTGGGCGGTGTAGTGGCCTCCGCCGTCGAGGGTGTAGCGGGCCAGCTCCTGGCCGTTGGTCTCGTCCACGATGCGACAGAAGGCGTTCTGCACCTCCTGGAAGGTCTGGCCGGTGAAGGAGTTCACCGTGAAGACGATCTGGTCGACATGGACGGGGACCCGGGCGAGATCGACCAGGATCGCCTCGTCGTCGCCGCCGGAGCCGACGCCGCCGATCAGATTGTCGCCGGTGTGGCGGACCGAGCCGTCATCGCTGACCAGATGGCGGAAGAAGACGACATCGACGGGCTGCTTGTCGGCGAAGAGGACGGCGGAGGCGTCGAGGTCGACCTCGCGGGTGCGGGAGCCGAACAGACCGCGCCGGGGGGCCGCCTGCCAGCCGAGTCCCATCCGGACCGCCGTGAGGGTTCCCCCGTCGCTTTTCCGCAGGCTGATGGCCTGACCCTTGGTCATATTGACCGTCACGCGCTGTCCCCTTTTCCCTCGGTGCCGCCGCCGCTCCGGACGGCTGGCAGCACCCTACGCAGTGGTATGAACTGAGCGGCACAATGGGCCAGTTATTGTGTCGCTCTTGCAACACAGCCCATGACATGAGCGGAATTTCGCCTTCCGATCATGTCCCCGGTGCCGCCTCCGGCCCTCTCCCGACGCTCTCCCGCCGCTCTCCCGGAAGGGGACCGTCCGGCCGTCAGGCCAGCCCCGCCTCCTTCATCTGACGCAGTTCCTTCTTCAGCTCCCCCACCTCGTCACGGAGCCGGGCGGCGATCTCGAACTGGAGGTCGGCGGCGGCGGCGCGCATCCGCTGGGTCATCTCCTCGATGATTCCGGCCAGCTCGGTGGCGGGCCGTCCGCTCGCCGCCGCCTTGCCGCCGGCCCGGTCGCCCAGCGCGGGCACCGGCGCCCGGCCGCCCTTGCCCGCCTTCTCCTTCGGCCTGCGGTAGTCGGTGCCGAGCAGCTCCTCGGTGTCGATCTCCTCGCGGGCGATGGTGGCCACGATGTCGTTGATCTTCTTACGGAGGGGCTGCGGGTCGATGCCCTTCTCCTTGTTGTACGCGATCTGCTTCTCCCGGCGGCGGTTGGTCTCGTCGATGGCCTTCTCCATCGCCGCGGTGATCTTGTCGGCGTACATATGGACCTGTCCGGAGACATTGCGCGCCGCCCGGCCGATGGTCTGGATCAGCGAGGTGCCCGAGCGGAGGAAGCCCTCCTTGTCGGCGTCGAGGATCGCCACCAGGGAGACCTCGGGCAGGTCGAGACCCTCCCGCAGCAGATTGATGCCGACCAGGACGTCGTACTCACCGGCGCGCAGCTCGCGCAGCAGCTCGACCCGGCGCAGGGTGTCGACATCGCTGTGGAGATAGCGCACCCGGATGCCGAGTTCGAGGAAGTAGTCGGTGAGGTCCTCGGACATCTTCTTGGTGAGGGTGGTGACAAGGACCCGCTCGTCCCGCTCGGTGCGCAGCCGGATCTCGTGGACCAGATCGTCGATCTGGCCCTCGGTGGGCTTGACCACGACCTCCGGGTCGACCAGACCGGTCGGGCGGATGATCTGCTCCACGAAGCCGTCGCCCCGGGACAGCTCATAGGCGCCGGGGGTGGCCGACAGATAGACCGTCTGCCCGATCCGCTCGGTGAACTCCTCCCACTTCAGCGGGCGGTTGTCCAGCGCGGAGGGCAGCCGGAAACCATGGTCGACCAGGGTCCGCTTACGGGAGGCGTCGCCCTCGTACATCGCGCCGATCTGCGGGACGGTCACATGCGACTCATCGATGACCAGCAGGAAGTCCTCGGGGAAGTAGTCGAGGAGGGTGTTGGGCGGGGAGCCGGGCTCCCGGTCGTCGAAGTGCATCGAGTAGTTCTCGATGCCGGAGCAGGAGCCGATCTGGCGCATCATCTCGATGTCGTACGTGGTGCGCATGCGCAGCCGCTGGGACTCCAGGAGCTTGCCCTGCTTGTCCAGCTCCGCCAGGCGCTGCTCCAGCTCCGCCTCGATGCCGTTGACCGCCTTCTCCAGGCGCTCGGGCCCGGCCACATAGTGGCTGGCGGGGAAGACATGGAGCGACTGGTCCTCGCTGAGGATCTCGCCGGTGAGGGGGTGGAGGGTGGAGAGCGCCTCGATCTCGTCGCCGAACATCTCGATCCGGACGGCGAGTTCCTCGTAGACCGGGAAGATCTCGATGGTGTCGCCGCGGACCCGGAAGGTGCCCCGGGTGAACGCCACGTCGTTCCGGGTGTACTGGATGTCCACGAAGCGGCGGAGCAGCTCGTCGCGGTCGATCTCGTCGCCGACCCGGAGCGGGACCATCCGGTCGACGTACTCCTGCGGGGTGCCGAGTCCGTAGATGCAGGAGACGGAGGCGACCACGATCACGTCCCGCCGGGTGAGCAGCGAATTGGTCGCGGAGTGGCGCAGCCGCTCGACCTCCTCGTTGATCGAGGAGTCCTTCTCGATGTAGGTGTCCGACTGGGGGACGTACGCCTCGGGCTGGTAGTAGTCGTAGTACGAGACGAAGTACTCGACCGCGTTGTTCGGCAGCAGCTCGCGGAACTCGTTCGCCAGCTGGGCGGCGAGGGTCTTGTTGGGCGCCATGACGAGGGTGGGGCGCTGGAGCCGCTCGATCATCCACGCGGTGGTCGCCGACTTGCCGGTGCCCGTCGCGCCGAGGAGGACCACATCCTTCTCACCCGCGCGGATCCGGCGCTCCAGCTCGGCGATGGCCGTGGGCTGGTCACCACCGGGCTGGAAGGGACTGACGACCTCGAAAGGCGCCACCGTACGTTCGATCTGGGAAACGGGCCGCATGGATCCACCGTACGACCCCCCACTGACAAGCGGGGGCGACCGCCGCCCGCCGCACCCCTCACGGATCTCCGCCACCGGTCGTTTGACCTGGTCACAGGGGTGCGGCGGGGGTTGATCACCAGCTGTCGGAGTAGGGCTGCTCCCGGTGGTGGGGGCGCTGCTCGCCGGGCCAGGGGTTCTGCCAGGGGTCGGCCGGGCGGGCGTCGGCGCGGCCCGCCGGTGCGTCGGGCCGCATTCCGGCGGCGACGCCGGGCAGGGGGACCTGCTTGCGGACCGGCTTGTCCCACGCGGGGTCGCCCATCACCAGCATCGGGTCGAACATCACCACCACGGCGGCGAGCAGCAGGAAGACCCCGGGGCCGAGCAGCATCGGCATGAGCAGGGAGGCGGGCGTGTCGCCGCCGGTCCGCGCGAGGGCGCTGCTGTGCAGATGGACGCTGACCGAGGCCATGCCGGTGTAGTGCATGCCGGTGACCGCGACACCCATCACCAGGCTGGCGCCCAGGCTGGCGCGGAAGCCATGGATGGAGACGGCGGCCCAGAGGGCGGCGGTGGCGGCGACGACCGCGATCACCACCGAGAGGGCGACGATCGGGGTGCTGTACTCGACCCGGCCCTGGAAGCGCATTCCGGCCATGCCGAGATAGTGCATGGTGGCCACGCCGAGACCGGTGATGGTGCCCCCGGTGACCAGGGCCATCCTGGTGGCGCCCCGGTATCCGACAATGAAGATGCCGATGCCGACCATGACGATGGCGACGCCGAGGCTGGCGTAGGTGATGGGCCGGTCGTAGGTGATGGGGGCCTCCGCGATGCTGAAGCCCATCATGGCGATGAAGTGCATCGTCCAGATCCCGGAGCCGATGGCGACAGCGCCCATGGCCAGCCAGCCGGGTTTGAAGGATCCCTCGGTGCGCACCGAACGGGTGGTGCAGCGGAGGCCGAGTGCCCCGCCGAGAGCCGCCATCACAAAGGCGGCCACGGGAGTGACCAGCCCATAGGTGAAGCCGTCGAGAGTTCCTTGCATCCGTGTGTCCTTCGCTCCGTGTGGTTCGCGTCGATCCCCTGGCGGTGATCCCGTGAGCCGCTGGTGGAACGTCTTTCCCGAGGTGAGGTTAGGGCCTGGCCATGCGGCGGCACACATGCGGGGTGTGATTTATCTGCGGAGAAACCGGCACGTGGGGTGCTCTGGGTGGATCTGTTCATATTTTGGCCGCACTTCACCTGTTCGCCGTGGGCACCACGTGGCAGGCTCGGCCGGGTCGCCACCCGTCCGCCACTTCACCGCTGCACCGTTCCGCCGTGAGGAGTCGAGATGTACGTGCGTACCGTCGCGACCGCCGCCGTCCTCGGGGCCGCCGCCGTCCTGAACCCCGGCCCGGTGGCCGCTCCGGCACAGCCCCCGGCAGCCCTCTCCGCCCTCGCGGGGATCCCGGAGGAGAGCGGAGCACCGCTGGTCATCGCCCACCGGGGGGCCTCCGCCCAGGCACCCGAGAACACCCTGGCCGCCGTCGACGCGGCGGCCCTGCTGGGCTTCCGCTGGGTCGAGAACGATGTCCAGCGCACCCGGGACGGCGAGTTGGTGGTGGTCCACGACGAGGGCCTGGCCCGCACCACGGATGTGGAGGAACGATTCCCCTCACGGGCCCCCTGGCGGGTCCGGGACTTCACGGCGGCCGAGATCGCGACCCTGGACGCGGGCGGCTGGTTCGGCCCCGCCTGGGCGGGCGCCCGGGTGCCCACCCTCAGGGCCTATCTCCACCGGCTCGACCGCAACCGGCAGCGGCTGCTGCTGGAGGTGAAACGGCCCGGGCTCTATCCGGGCATCGAGGGCGACATCCTGCGGGTCCTGCGCGCGGAGGGCTGGCTCGACCCCGACCGGGTACGGCGCCGGCTGGTGGTGCAGAGCTTCGACGCGGAGAGCCTGCGGACGGTGCGCCGGCTGGCGCCCCGTGTGGTCACGGGGTTCCTGGGCACTCCGCCGGTGGCCGAACTGCCCGCGTACGCCGCCTTCACCGATCAGATCAACCCCCCGCACACCACCCTCACCGCCGACTATGTGGCCGCCGTACAGCGCCTCAAAGGGCCGCACCACCGGCCCCTGCGGGTCAACACCTGGACCGTGAACGACCCGGCGGGCGCCCGCCGGGTGGCCGCCGCCGGGGTGGACGGGATCATCACCGACCGGCCGGACCTCGTCCGGGAGGCACTGGAGGAGCGGACGGAGCCGGGGAAGCGCTGACCGCCGTACCCCGGAGGGATCCGGCCTTGCCGGCCCTGTCGACCCTGTCGGCGTTGTCGGCGTTGTCGGCGTTGTCGGCGTTGTCAGTGGGGCGCCGTACCGTGGACGCATGAACAGCTTCACGTGGGCCGTCGTGGACTCCGGCATCGGGCCGCTGCTGCTCGCCGCCACCGGCCAGGGCCTGGTCAGCGTGGTCTTCCACGCCGACGAAACCGTCCGGGACCGGTCCCTGGACCGGCTGGCGGACCGGCTCGGGGCGCACCCCGTCGCCGACGGCACGGGTCTGCTCGCCGAGCCCATGGCGCAGCTCGCCGCGTACTTCCGCGGCGGGCTGAAGGAGTTCTCCCTGCCGCTCGACTGGACCCTGACCGGCGGCTTCCACCGTGCGGTGCTGCGTGAGCTGACCACCGTCCCCTACGGCACCGTCGTGGGGTACGGAGAGCTGGCCGCCCGGGTCGGGCAGCCGGGTGCCGCCCAGGCCGTGGGCGCCGCGATGGGCGCCAATCCCCTGCCGGTGGTGGTGCCGTGCCACCGGGTCGTGGAGGCCGGCGGCGAGCTGGGCGGATTCGGGGGCGGGCGGGAGACCAAGCGCCGGCTGCTGGAGCTGGAGGGGGTACTACCCCAGCCGCTCTTCTGACGCTCCTCCCCCGGAGCCGCTCCCCTGAGCCGCGGGCACGCCCCGGCCCGGCCGGAACGGCATCACTGACCTGCACGGGGACAGGGAGCAGCCGGGCGGGGGTGCGATGCCCACCGGGCGGGGCGGGCTGACACACTGCGCGAGTGAGCACCAGTCCCGACGCATCCGACACCTCTGGCATATCCGGCGGCCACGATCCCTCGCGGGCCCGACCGGGGCCGGACGGTCCGGCGGACGGGCGGGCCCACCTGGCGGCCGCCCCGGCGGACGGCCCCGTACCGGACACTCCCCCGGTGCTCGCTCCGACACCCGTCCCGCCACCCGCTCCGGCGGACACGGCGGAGGGCACGGCGGAGGGGCGGACGGCAGCGGCGGAGGGTGCCCCGGCGCCGGGGGCGGTGGTCCCCAAGTCGGCACTGCCCGAGCTGCGGCGGCGGATCACCACGGTCCTGGTCATCAGCCAGATCCTCGGCGGGCTCGGGGTCGCCACCGGGATCGCGCTGGCCGCCGTGCTCGCGGAGCGGGTCAGCGGCTCCCCCGCGCTCTCCGGGCTCGCCCCGACCGCGACCGTGGCCGGTACGGCCCTGCTCTCCATGCCGCTGGCCGCGCTGATGACCTCACGCGGCCGGCGCCCCGGCTTGGTGCTGGCCTATGCCATCGGGGCGCTGGGCGCGGGTGTGGTGGTGGCCGGGGCCGTCGTCGACAGCTTTCCGCTGCTGCTCATCGGCATGGCCGCGTTCGGCGCTGGCTCCTCGGCCAATCTCCAGGCCCGGTTCGCCGCCGCCGACCTCGCCCCGCCCGACCGGCGCGGCCAGGCGATCTCCCAGGTCGTCTGGGCCACCACCATCGGCGCGGTCCTCGGCCCGAACATCGCGGCCCCGGCGGGCCGCAGCGTCTCCGGTCTGGGCATCCCCGCCGAGGCCGGGCCGTTCGTCTGGGCGGCGGGGGTGTTCCTGGTGGCCGCCGTCGTCGTCCAGGCCCTGCTCCGGCCGGACCCGCTCATCACCGCACGGGCGCTGACCCCGGGGGACCACTCCCCGAAGGGACGCTCGCTGCGGGCCGGGATCGAGGCGGTACGGGCCTCCCCCGGCGCCCGGCTCGCCCTGGTCACCATCGCCGTCTCGCACACCGTCATGGTCGCGATCATGTCGATGACCCCGCTGGCCCTCGGCCACCACGGGGCCGGGATCGAGCTGATCGGCCTGGTGATCAGCGGTCATATCGCGGGCATGTACGCGTTCTCGCCGCTGATGGGGCGGCTGGCCGACCGGGTCGGCCGGTTCTCGGTGATCGCTCTGGCCGTGGGCCTGCTGGCGACATCGGCCCTGCTCGCGGGGACGGCGGGACCGAGCCACACCCAGGTGGCCGCCGGGCTCTTCCTGCTGGGGCTCGGCTGGTCGGCGGGGGTCGTCGCCGGTTCGGCGCTGCTCACCGACTCGGTGCCGCAGCCGGTGCGCGCGGCCGTCCAGGGCCTCTCCGACCTCGCCATGAACACCGCGGCGGGGATCGGCGGAGTGCTCGCCGGAGTGATCGTCGCCCAGCAGGGGTACGGGCTGCTCAATCTGGCCGGTGCCCTGCTGTTGCTGCCACTGGCCTGGAGCGTGCTGCGCGCCCGGCTGCGCTGAGCCCCCTGCCCCGTACCCCATAACCCGTAACCCGATCACCGGCCACCGGCCACCGGCCACCGGCCACCGGGAACGGTCCCGAGCCACACGGCCGACCGCCGGGTTTGGACCGCCCGTCGCCGTGCCAGGGATGGGACATGCTGCTCACCGAGGTGACCGAGGAAGTACGGGAAGCGCTCGACGCCCGCCGGCCCGTGGTGGCCCTGGAGTCGACGATCATCGCGCACGGCCTGCCCCGCCCCCGCAACCAGGAGGTGGCGCGGGAGCTGGAGGGGCTCGTACGGTCCGCCGGTGCCGTCCCGGCGACGATCGCCGTCCTGGGCGGCCGGGTCAGGATCGGCCTCGACCAGGAGGGGCTGGAACGGATCGCCGGGGACGGGGGGATCCGCAAACTGGGCCGCCGGGATCTCGCCCCCGCCCTGGCCGCCGGGGCCGACGGGGCGACCACGGTCTCGGCGACGGCCTTTCTGGCGGCACGAGCGGGGATCGAGGTCTTCGCCACCGGCGGTCTGGGCGGAGTGCACCGGGACTGGGCGCACGCCCAGGACGAGTCGGCGGATCTGCGGGAGCTGGCCCGGACCCGGATCACCGTGGTCTGTGCCGGGGTCAAATCGGTCCTGGACGTCCCCGCCACCCTCCAGCGGCTGGAGACCCTGGGTGTGGGGGTGCTGGGCTATGGCACCGACCGCTTCCCGGGGTTCTATCTGACCTCGTCGGGCGAACCGGTGGACTGGACGGTCCACTCCCCCGACGAGGTCGCGGCGGTGGTCCGGGCCCGCGCCGCGCTGGACGGACCCGGGGCACTGATCGTGGCCCGCCCGGTCCCCGAGTCCGAGCAGCTCGACCCCGCCCTGCACGACCGGGTCCTGGGCGAGGCGCTGGACGCCTGCCGGGAGCGGGGCATCTCGGGCCAGGCCGTGACCCCCTTCCTGCTGGACTATCTGACCCGGCGGACCGGCGGGGCCTCGCTGGAGGCCAATGTGGCGGCGGTACGCGGCAACGCCCGGCTGGCGGCGCTCATCGCGGCGGCCCTGTGACCGGCCCCCGTCCCGCCGAGCCCGGCACCGGCGGCGCCCCTGGTGACCGGCGGGTGGCCCCCGGCCCCGAGGCATCCGGTCCGGAGGCATCCGGACCCAAGGCGTCCAGTCCCGAGGCATCCGGCCGCGAGGCATCCGGTCCCGGGCCGTCGGGCCCCGCACCGGCGGGTCTGCTCGTCATCGGCGATGTGGTCGACGATGTGATCGTGCGGCACGGCGCACCCCCTCGGCAGGGCACCGACACCGCCGCCCGGATCCGGATCCTCCCCGGTGGCGCGGGGGCCAACGCCGCCTGCTGGGCCGCCCACCGGGGACTGGCGGACGTACGGCTCCTCGGCCGGGTGGGCCGGGCCGATCTCGCCCGCCACGAGGAACGATTACGCGCCGCCGGAGTCCGCCCCCTGCTGATCCCCGACGACACCGCCCCCACCGGCACGGTGGTCGTCCTGGTCGGCCCGGACGCCGAGCGCACCTTCCTCACCGACAGCGGGGCGGTCACCCTCGTCTCCCCCGACGACTGGTCGCCCGATCTGCTCTCCGGGACCGGCGGACTCCATCTCTCCGGATATCTCTTCTTCTCGGGAACCGCCCCCGCCCTGGCCCGGCTGGCGATGGACACGGCGCGTTCCCTGGGCGTCCCGGTGAGCGTGGACCCGGCCTCCACGGGCTTCCTCCGCACACTGGGCCCGGACCGGGCGCTCACCTGCTACGACGGGGTGGACATCCTGTTGCCCAACGCGGACGAGGCCCGTTGTCTCACCGGCCGTGCCGATCCGGCCGAGGCCGCCGCGGCACTGAGCCGGCGGGTGGCCCTGGTCGTGGTCACCCTCGGCGCGGCGGGCGCGCTGGTGGCCGAGAACGGGGTCGTCACCGCGCGGGTGCCCGCGCCCCGGGTCCGTCCACGGGACTCGACCGGCGCGGGGGACGCCTTCACGGGAGCGTTTCTCGCCGCACGGCTGGCGGGCGCCGACGCGCCGGCCGCGGCGGAGGAGGGCTGCCGGGCGGGCGCGGAGGCGGTCACCCTGATCGGCGGTCGGCCCGGGCACGCGGACCTGTCCCCCGCAGGCGCTCACTCGACCGCGCAGGACGGGGCGTCCGCCTCCTCGGCGAGCCGGCTCCCCTGGGGCAGCACATAGGTGGCGTACAGCACCACCGGCTCGGTGCCGAGATTCCGCCCGATGTGCCGGTGCTCCACCCCGGAGGGCTCGGTGAAGGCCGACCCGGCGGGCATCACCTCGACCGAGCAGTCGTGCAGGGTACGGGTCAGGGTGCCGGACTTGACCACCACCAGAAGCTGGCCGTCGTGGTAGTGCCAGCCGGTGGAACCGCCCGGTTCGATGGTGATCGTCCGTACCACCACATCGGTCGGCCCCTGCGCCTGGATCTTCAACCGCTTCGCCGAGACCCCCTGGGCCAGCAGTTGTCCGCTGACCCCGCCGGCCGGAGCGGCACCGGCCGGGGACGGCACCGTGGCGATCATCCCCAGGCACCCCGCCAGGACCACGGCCCCCGGGGCACGTCCCTGCCGTCCCGTGCTTCCCGGCCTTCCTTTGAACCTCATGGGAGCCCTCCAACTCATCCGCACCATAACGGTGTTGCTGTGCGCACTTCGGCGGCAGCCTGCCGTCAAAATCCGGATCACGCCACCGAAGCGGAAACAGTGAGAGAGAAGAGAGAAACGAAAGCACTCGGCTGGAAAGCGAGCACCGTGAAGCGACCGGACGGACACCGGACGGACATAAGTGGACCCGGGGGCGTAGCCGACCCCCGGGTCCTTTGGTGCCACCGCTCTTCGCACGCCCGATCGTTCGAGAACCGGGTCAGTCCTCATGTCGCCGCGTCCTGCCTTTGGACCACCGCGCATCGAGCTGCGCGGGCCGGACTTGAACCGGCATTTCGACGTCCCGTGGCCCGGTTCATTCGATCGGGCGATCGGTGGCGCATACTGAGTCTGGAGCAATAGTCTGAGTCTGACTGCGGTCGCCTCTGCCAGTGTTGGGCCACCGCGGCCCGGGGTATCCCGAGACCGCGAGGAGGACTCGAACCTCCACCGGAACCGCACCGATCACGACAAGCCTCAGCTTCAGCTTGCGCTCCTCGCGCACCCCGCCCGCTTTTCCCGCGGCCGGGGATCCTCACAGGCTACCCGTCAGCCGAACAGGTAACCGAAAACCGCGTCACCGACCCGCTGGTCGGCGACCTCCCCGCCATTGGCCTCCTCGCGGGCGTACTTCACGGCCTGCTGAAGTCGCTCCACCCGCTCCAGCAGCTCGTTCACCCGGCGGGCGGGCAGCGCGCCGGAGAACTTCACCGTCGTCCAGTAACCGACCGGGATGTCCTCGTAGTACACCTCGACCTGGGCCGGGTGCTTCTCGGTCGCCTCCGCCTTCACATGGTTGCGGGGGACCTTCTTCGTCCGTACGGTCCGGACCGCCTCGGTCTTCCACGCGTCGGTGGACGGATCCTGGGTCCAGGACTCGGATGCGTCCAGCACCGGGAGCTTCCGGATCAGCGAGGTGATCTCCGTCAGCTGCTTCTCCAGGAAGAGGAGATAGCCGACGGGCACATCGGCGACCAGCACCCGTCCGTCCACGGACACATCGGCCCGCGCGGTGCAGTTGGCCCAGTCCTTGGTGGCGGTGACATCGAACAGCCTCGTCAGGGACTTCGCGGCGGTACGCAGCACATCCTCGGCCTTCACCTGGACCCGGGTCGACTCGGGCGGCAGCTGCTCGCCCTCCTCGTCCTTCGGCTGGTACGTCCGCGCGATGCCGGCGAGCAGCGCGGGCTTCTGGAGCTGGTGGTGCGTGCTCGCGAGTTCCTGGTGCGCCTTGGTCTTGACGCCTTTCTCGACCGCGATGATCTGATTCAGTTTCGCCACGCCGTCAAAGTAGCAGCGCTCGCGCGGCCGTTCGAACGAATTACCGGGACGGGCCGGAGGGCGGGGCAGCTGGAGGGGGCGAGGGCGGGGTACCGGGACGGGCCGGAGGGCGGGGTGCGGACCCCGGCGGCTCCGGCGTCCCCTCGGCCCCGCCCCCTTCACCCCATCGAGTGGGCCGATCAGCGAGTGGGTCGGTCAGCGAGTGGGTCAGTAGCGGACGGGAAGGGCGATCAGCCCCCGGGCCCGGATCGACGGCCGTCGGCGCAGCTCGCTCTCGGGAACGTCCAGCGCCAGCCGGGGAAAGCGCTCCAGGAGCGCGCCCAGCGCCACCTCGGTCTCCAGCCGCGCCAGGGGGGCGCCCAGACAGTAGTGGATGCCATGGCCGAGGGAGAGATGGCCGGTGGCGTCCCGGCGGAGATCGAGCCGCTCCGGGTCGGGGAACCGCCCGGGGTCGCGGTTGGCCGCGCCCAGACAGAGCAGGACCGTCTCCCCCGCCGGGACCCTGGTGGTGCCGATGGTGAGGTCCTCCAGCGGGAAACGGCGGATGGCGAGCTGGGCCGGGCTCTCGTAACGGGCCAGCTCCTCCACCGCGCCCGCGATCCTGCCCGGTTCGGAGCGGAGCAGTTCGAGCTGGCCGGGGCTGCGGAGCAGGGCGTGCACGGCGTTGCCGATGAGCTGGACGGTGTTCTCGTACCCGGCCAGCAGGATCAGGAAGACCAGGGAGATCAGCTCGTCCTCGGTGAGCCGGTCGTCCGGCCGTCCACCGCCGTCCTCCCGCCCGTCCCGCTCCTCCCGGACCGCGATCAGCGCCGAGACCAGGTCGTCACCGGGGCGTTCGCGCTTGTGTGCCAGCAGGTCCGAGAAGAAGGCCAGCAGCCGGGCGACCCCGTCCCTGGCCCGCTGCGGATGGGCCGGGTCGGGCAGCAGCATGGCGTCGGACCACTCCCGGAAGTCCTGCCGGGAGTACTCGGGCACACCGAGCAGTTCACAGATGACGATGATGGGCAGCGGCGCGGCGTAGGCGGTGATCAGATCCGCGCGGCCGTGCTCCGCCATGGCGTCCAGCAGCTCATCGGCGGTCCGCCGGACCGGTTTCCGCAGCTCCTCGATCCGGCGGGCGGTGAAGGCACGGGTGACGAGTCTGCGGATACGGGTGTGGTCGGGCGGATCCATGTTGAGCAGATTGGCGTCCAGCGCGGGCGGCAGGCTGAAACCCCGGTAGTTGCCCGGCAGCGCATGGCGTTTGTCCAGGGAGAGCCGGGGGTCGGCGAGTCCCTGCCGGACGTCGTCGTACCGGGTGACGATCCAGACGGGCAGCCCGTCGGGCCCGGTGATCCGGTGGACGGGGGCGGAGGTCCGCAGGCGGTCGTAGACCGTGTACGGGTCGTCCAGCAGCTCACGCGTGGGGTCTTCGTGCGTCATGCGGTCACCCTAGACAGCGGGAGGGCGCCCGCCGCCCACCGTGCGCGCGTGCCGCGCGACGAGCCGCTGACGAGGGAGGAGGGGCGCGGCCGAGAGGCGGCGCCCTGCGGCCGGCCGCGGCCCGTGCGGGGCGAACACCCGGCGGGGGCTCAGGGGTTCGGACCCCCGAGGCGGAGTTCGCCGATGACACCCGCCTGGACGACCGTGCCGTGCTGGACGCCGCCGGTGATGGTGTTCTGGGTGACGACCGGGGCGGCGGCGGAACCGGGGGCCATCTCGTCCAGCAGCGCGCGCAGTTCGGCGGCGGCCCGGGGGTCGGCCTGGAGGGTGCGGCGCATTCTGATCCGCCACTCGGCCAGCACATCGGCGGCGGCCCCGTCGTCCTCGGTCCGCCGGGCGCCCAGCAGTTCGGCGCGGGAGGTCTCCAGCTCGGCGGTGACACCGTCGGGATCGGCCCCGCCCCGGGAGAAGAACCGGGCCAGCCGGTCCCGGGCGGGACCCCAGCTCTCCTGGATCATCTGCTGGACCAACGCCGCCGCCCCGGCCGTCGCCAGAGCCACCAACTCGGCTTCCACTGGGCCTCCTACGGATAGGCGACGGGCCTGCCCCGGCGGGGCTTTCCTGCCCTCCCCGGGTCCCCCGAGGGTAGCGGTCATCCGCCGAGGAGGGCGGCGAGTACGGCACAGGGATCCGGGCCGGGGCTCCCGCGCGGCCACCAGTCCTCCGCGCCGGGCTCTGACTCGTACCCGTACCAGAGGCCGTCGCGGCCCAGCCGGAGCTGATGGCGGTCGCCGGAGAGGCGGTTGCGCCAGGGGCGGAGGGCGGTCCGCTCGGCGGCGCCCGGGAGCCGGGCGGCGATGAGTGCGGGCCTGGCCCGGTCGAAGGGGCCCGCGGGCGGGTCCCACGCCTCCTCCAGCACGGCGAGGGCGGCCCGCCCGCCCTGCCGCCAGGCCGCGACCGCGCGCGCCAGCTCGGTCGGGGTACGGCCGGTGGCCCCGGCGAGATCGCGGTAGAGGGCGCGGGTGGAGGCGGTCAGCCCGGAACCCGGATGGGCGGCGGCCAGCCGGACCGCGTCCTCGTGGACGCTCAGCCCGGCGACCGGGTCGGTGCCCTCGGCGAGCAGGGCATGGGCCCGCACGGCGGACTCACCGGCCAGCAGATCCAGCGCCATCGGGTCGGGCGCGCCGGGAGCATGGGGGTACGAGGGAGGCCGGCCGGGGCGCTCCGGCGGGGGGAACGGGGGCGGCAGCGGGGGCAGTCGGCGCGGCGCCGACGCGGTGTGCGCCGGGACCGTGGCGGGCGGTGGCCCGGCCGGTGGCGGAGCGGGGTGGTCCGCATGACGGCGGGTCAGCTCCGCGAGGATGTCGTGCTCGCTCCGGCCCCGCATCAGGAAGAGGACGAAGGGGTCCTCGTCCAGCAGCCGCGCCGCCTGGTAGCAGAGGGCCGCCGCGTGCTTGCAGGGGTAGCCGTCGTCGGGGCAGGAGCAGTCGGGGACGAGATCGCCCGCCGTGGGCAGCAGCTCCGCCACCTCGGCCAGCTCACGGGGTACGTCCTTGTCGAGCAGGGCGGCGATGTGCTCGGGGCGGGCGGCGGCGGTGGCCAGCAGCAGCTCCCAGCTCTCGTCGGAGAGGGTCCGCAGCCGGATCTCGGTGCGGTACGGGCGGGCCCGGCCGCCCTGGACGGAGGCGGTGATCCGGCCCGGGGTGACGGTGACGGCGGCGACCCGGCCCCGGGCCGCGTATCGCCGGCCCCGGCCGAGCCGGGCGGGGTCGAGCGCGGCCTTCTCCAGCGCCTCCACCCAGGCATGTCCCCACCAGGTGGTGGCCGCGCCCGGGCCGCCGCTGCCGCCCGTGTTGTCTGTGCCGCCTGCGCCGCCCGCGCTTTCTGTGCCCTCTGTGTCTTCCGTGCCTTCTATGTCTTCGAAGGGAGGCGGCGCGAGGAAGGTGCGGCGCCGGTCGTCCGGCCGGGCGGCCCGGGTGGCCCGGCCGGTGTGCCGGACGCGCTCCCGGACGCCGGGGGAACGGCGGGGGACGGCCCCGGCGTCCTGGCCCGGAAGGCGGTCGTCGGTGCGGTCCGGCGGCGGGGTCATCCCGGCCCCCTCCTCAGCGAGACAAGATCGGCCAGCTCACGGTCGGTCAGCTCGGTCAGCGCCGTCTCCCCGCCGCCGAGGACCGCGTCGGCCAGGGCCTTCTTGGCGGCGAGCAGCCCGGCGATCCGGTCCTCCACGGTGCCCTCCGTGATCAGCCGGTGCACCTGGACCGGGCGGGTCTGGCCGATGCGGTACGCCCGGTCGGTCGCCTGCTCCTCCACGGCCGGGTTCCACCAGCGGTCGTAGTGGACGACATGGCCCGCCCGGGTGAGGTTGAGCCCGGTGCCGGCCGCCTTGAGCGAGAGGACGAAGACGGGGACGCCACCGGACTGGAAGCGGTCCACCATCCGCTCCCGCTCGGCCACCGGGGTCCCGCCATGGAGGAGCTGGCAGGGGATCCCCCGGGTGGTGAGATGCCGTACGAGCAGCCGGGCCATGGTGACGTACTGGGTGAAGACAAGGACCGAGCCGTCCTCCGCCAGGATGGTCGTCAGCAGTTCGTCGAGAAGGGCGAGCTTGCCGGAGCGGCCGGCGATCCGGGGGCCGGGTGCGCGCGGGACGGCGGAGGCCGGGGCCGTGGCGGAGCCCGAGCGGGTCCGGGGGCGTCCGGAGGCACGCTCGCGGGGCGGCTGTTCCTTGAGGAACTGGGCGGGGTGGTTGCAGATCTGCTTGAGATCGGTGAGCAGCTTCATCACCAGCCCCCGGCGGGCCATGCCCGCCGCCCCCTCGATGGTGGCCATCGCCTCGCGGACCACCGCCTCGTACAGCACGGCCTGTTCCCGAGTGAGGGGGACGGGGTGGTCGGACTCGGTCTTCGGCGGCAGCTCGGGGACGATCCCCGGGTCGGACTTGCGGCGCCGCAGCAGGAACGGCCGGACCAGCCGGGCGAGCCGCTCGGCGGCCTCGGGGTCCTCGCCCAGCTCCACCGCGCGGGCATGGCGGGCCCGGAAGGTCTTCAGGGGGCCCAGCAGACCGGGCGTCGTCCAGTCCAGCAGGGCCCACAGCTCGGAGAGGTTGTTCTCGACGGGGGTGCCGGTGAGCGCGACCCGGGCGGGCGCGGGAACGGCGCGCAGTGCTCGGGCGGTGGCGGAGCGGGGGTTCTTGACGTGCTGGGCCTCGTCGGCGATCACCATCCCCCAGCGCTGTCCGGCGAGGCGCTCGGCGCGGCCCCGGAGGGTGCCATAGGTGGTGAGGACGAAGCCGCCGCTCCCGCCGGTGCCGACCTCGTCGGTGTCGGTGGTGTCTGCGTTGTCGGTGTTGTCGGTGTTGTCGGTGGCGGTGTCATCGGTGGGGATGGGGTCGCCGGGGAGGGAGCGGTCGGCGCCGTGGAAGCGCCGGACCGGCACCCCGGGGGCGAACCGGGCGATCTCCCGCTGCCAGTTGCCCAGCAGGGAGGCGGGGCAGACGACCAGGGTCGGCTCGGGCCGGGCGCGGTGGAGGTGGAGGGCGATCACCGTGACCGTCTTGCCGAGACCCATGTCGTCGGCGAGGCAGCCGCCCAGGCCCAGTGAGGTCATCAGGTCCAGCCAGGCGAGCCCGCGCGCCTGGTAGTCGCGCAGGGTGGTGGCCAGCCCGGCGGGCGGGGCCATCGGGAGGGCGCCGCTGGTCAGCCGGTCCCGGAGTTCGGCGAGGGCCCCGGTGGGCACGGCCTCGACCGTCTCGCCGTCGACCTCGGTGGTGCCGCCGAGCACCGCGGCGAGGGCGTCGACGGGGCTCAGCAGACCCAGCTCCCGCTTCCGGGCCTTGCGGACCAGTGCGGGATCGACCACCACCCAGCTGTCCCGCAGCCGGACGACGGGGCGGTGGGACTCCGCCAGGACATCCATCTCGCTCTCCGTCAGCGGATCCCCGTCGAGGGCGAGCTGCCAGTGGAAGGCCAGCAGATCCTGGCTTTCGAAGAAGGGGGTGCCGTCGGTGGCGGAGCCCGGGGCGGGACGGACGGCGGCCCGGGCGGTCAGGGAACGGGCCAGCTCACGCGGCCAGTGGACGCTGACCCCGGCATCGGCGAGCCGGGCCGCGCCGGGACCGAGCAGCTCGGTCAGCTCGTCCTCGGTGAGCGCCAGCACATCCGGCGCCGCCCGCTCCAGCAGCCGGGCGAGCGGGGGCCAGACCCGCGCCGCCCGGCGCAGGGCGAGCACGGTGTCGATCCGGGCACGCGGCCCGAACCCCGGCGCCTCCCCCGCCCAGAGCCGGGCGGCGTCCACCACGAGGGTGGGGTCGGCGAGGCTGTGGACCTGGACGACGGCGGCCCCCGCGTCATGGACCGCTCCGGCGACCGGGACCGCCCCGGCGGGATCGGACGGCCCGATGGGATCAGCGGACTCGGGCTCGGTGGGCTCGCTGTCGAAGAGCCGGAAGGCCGAGAGGTCCAGCCGGAGCGAGACCCGGACCCCCGCGTCCATCGCCGCCGACGCGTCGGCGGCCCAGGCGCGCAGGGCGGGCAGCCGCCTCGGCTCGGCGGCGGCGAACGGCTCCCCCGCCGCGTGCGCCGCGGCCGGGGTGCGCGGCATGCTGTCGGCGACCACGTCGAACAACGCCCGTACCAGCGCCTCCGGCTCGGGCAGCAGCACGGCGGCCGGCCCGGGGACGGGTGTGGCGTACGCCTCGTACGGCATGGCGGCGGCGATCGCCCGCAGCTGGGCGATGTCATCGGCGTCGAGCGGCCCCGCCCGCCAGGTGTCGTGGTCGGTGGGGGTGAGTCCGGGCAGCAGCCGGCCGCGCGCCACGAGATGGAGCGCGTGCAGTACGGCGGCCCCCCAGCAGGCCGCGGCGGGGTGGGCGGCAGGGTGGTGCCGGGCCCGGATCAGGGCGGGCAGGGCCTCGGCGACGGGGAGGACGACGGCGGGCACGGTCCGGTGCCCGGCGGGTGCGGGTGCGGGTGCGGGTTCGAGGTCGGGGGCGGCCGGGGCGGACGGCGGACGGGTGCCGGGCGGGGGCTCCGGCCGCGGGGCGGCCACGACGGTGATCGTGTCCAGGGCGCCGGGCGGCGCGGTGCCATCGGGGTGCCAGAAGGCGATCCGGCCCCGGCGGGGCGGATCGGCGGGGAGGAAGACGGCCGCACAGGAGTACGGAGGGTATGGCGTGTCCGGGGTCCCGGCTGTCATCGCGGTCGCCTCCCTCCCTGTGGTCCCGGTGCCGACCGGCCGTGGGGGGGGCGCGGCCGGACGGCTCCGATGGCCGACGGCCTCGTACCCGCGTACCGCTTCCCCGCTCCACGACTTCCTTGCTCCACGAGCCTACGACGGGGGTCTGACAACGCGGCTCGGGCGCCCGTCCCTCCTGGTCGGAGCGGTGGGGGTGGCGGGCGGCACAGGGAGCGCCCGGGCACGGAAGGGGGCGCCGGGTGGGGTACGGGAGGGTCGGGGCGAGGGGGTCATCCGGGCGCCTGTTCCGGCCCGATGGGGTCGTCGGCCACCGGCCGGGCGGCGGAGTCGGGCCCGTCCGGCGCCGGGGCGGGAGAGCCCGCCCCGTCCGGTGGTACGGCCCCAGCGCCTCCGGGCGGTCCGGACCCCCGGTTTCCTTCGTCGCCCTCGGTCAGCTCCGTCAGCTCGGGCCGCTCGATCGGGGTGCTTCGCTCGGCCGGCTCGATCGGAGGGGTCCGCTCCGGCTCCCGCACGGCCGGTTGGGCGGGCCGCGCCTCCGGGGCGGCGACCGGGGTCTGCTGTGCCCGTTCCAGGAAACGCAGCAACTCCACCGGGAAGGGCAGCACCAGGGTGGAGTTCTTCTCCGCGGCCACCGCCACCACCGTCTGCAACAGCCGGAGCTGGAGCGCGGCGGGCTCCTTGGACATCTCCCCCGCCGCCTGTGCCAGCTTCTTCGACGCCTGGAGCTCCGCGTCCGCGTTGATCACGCGCGCCCGGCGCTCACGGTCGGCCTCCGCCTGCCGGGCCATCGACCGTTTCATGGTCTCGGGCAGCGACACATCCTTGATCTCGACCCGGTCGATCTGCACACCCCACCCCATGGCCGGGCTGTCGATCATCAGCTCCAGCCCCTGGTTGAGCTTCTCCCGGTTGGAGAGGAGATCATCGAGATCGCTCTTGCCGATGATCGAACGCAGCGAGGTCTGGGCCATCTGCGAGACCGCGAACCGGTAGTCCTCCACCGCGATGATCGCCTCGGGTGCGTCCACCACCCGGAAGTAGACGACGGCGTCGACACGTACGGTGACATTGTCCCGGGTGATGCCCTCCTGGGCCGGTACCGGCATCGTCACGACCTGCATATTGACCTTGCGCATCCGGTCCACCACCGGAACGACCATGGTGAATCCGGGGCCCCGGGCCTCGCCGTGCAGCCGGCCGAGCCGGAAGACCACACCCCGTTCGAACTGCTTGACGACCCTGGCGGCGGCCAGCGAGTACACCACCAGCGCCACGATCAGGGCCACACCCGCAGTCACCAGCGCCTCGACCATCGGGGGGCACCCCCTTGCGTCCGAGCCGACCACTCCCTACCACGGTATGCCCGCGGCACCCCGTACGACCAGGTATGGCCGACATGGCCGACACTCTGCCGGGTCCGGCCCCCTCGGACGGGGGCCGGACCGGGGGTCAGCGGCGGAGCCAGCCGTGGCCGACGTACCAGTGCCCGCCGGAGCGCAGATGGTCCCCGATCGCGCGTTCCAGGGAGGTGCGGCGCGGCAGCGTTTCCACGGGGAGTTCCGGGTCACCGAAGACGAAGCCGATGACCGCGGAGTCTGCGGGCTCGGTCCACTCCCCGTGCACGGAGAAGCGTTCCTGGAAGCGCCGGATATTGGAACGCTCGGGCAGCACCTCGGCGAGCTGGGGATCGAGCAGCCAGGAGTGGCAGGTCAGCAGGGGATAGGACGCTTCGGGGAAGCACCGGGCGAAGAAGGTCTCCGCCGCCTTGAACGCCCGGTCACAGGCGTCGGGGGTGAACGGGCCGAGGAAGTCGGGGATGTGCAGATCCAGCACGGAGTCGTCCGGGCCGTAGGGCTCCCCGATCGACCGCAGCCCGTTCGCCATGCGCTCCTCGAGCCGGGTGGGCTGGAACTGGAGCCGTCCCAGCTGGTACAGCTCGCCCCGGAAGTGGAGCGCGGGCCAGCCGGGGTGGTCCAGTCCACCCGTACCATGACGCCTCCGGTGCAGCGCCATATGACGGCCGAGATCGGCCAGCGTGCGGCGGGAAACCGCCTCGGGCACGGACCTCTCCCGGTGGTGGGCCCGGATGTACGGGAGCATCGCGACCAGCACACACACCGGGAAGTAGCGCCGCAGCGCGTCCCCCGGGGCGCCTTCGGCACCGTACGCGCCCTCGCCGAGGTCGGGCTCCGGACTGTGCTCCTCCCAGTCCCCGCAGATCCTGCCGATGCCCTCCACCTGCCGGCCCGCCGTCGCCGCCAGCAACCGCCGCAGACCGGGGTCGGCCCTGGTCCGGGCGGAGACGGCGAGCAGTTCGGCCATGTCCTCATGGGGGACGGTGAGATCGATCAGCGCGTCCGCGAGGTCGTCGTGGTCCGGCAGTGCGATATCGAAGGTGGTCATCCGGTTTCCCCTCCCGTGATTCCGGCGGCCCCGTCCCCCCGCCGGGCCTGCGGTGCGGGGGCCGGCCGGTCCCGTGGGGCATCCTGGAAGGCGGAGGCGAGACCATGCGCACCGGAAGTGAACCCGTCACCGCGCGCAGCGCGCTGCGGATGCGGTTCTGGCTGAGTGTATGGGGTGTGGTGTGGACGAGTGCGGGTACGGCGCTCTTCGCCCTCGCCGGTCATCCGGGCTGGGCGGCGCTCTGCGGGGCGCTGCTGGTGGTCGTCCTCGCCGATCTGGTGATCGTCGTCCGCCACATCCGGCAGGGGCCGCATTTCCAGCCGGGCCGGGACATCCCTCCGTATGAACCGGTCCATGACCGGCCGCTGCCGCCCCGCCCTCCGGAGTCCGGAAACCCGCCCTGGCCAGGGACGATACGAAGAGATCCCCCGGGTGACGGCGAAGACCCCGGGCAGGGCGGGCCCACCTCCCCCTGACGGGCCCGGGGCCCGCATCCGACAGCCCTGACACCCCGCCGGCGCGTCGGCATCCCCTGGCCGACGGGCCTAGGCCCCCAGGACCGCGACCAGCAGACCCACCGCCGCTATCACCAGACCGGCGGCCACGAATCCCCGGTCCACACCGGTCCGTTCATGTCCGGCGACGACGACCTCGCGCGGATCGTCCGGGTCGTAGGCGAGCCGTACATCCGTCCCGGCGGGCAGCGGCACCGGGGAGACGATCTCCATGATCCGGCCGTCCCGGGTCTCATACGCCAGCGACGGGCGCTCGGCCCCCGGCGGCGGGGACTTCACCAGGGCGATGGCGTAGTGGCCGGAGCGGGTCACCCGCCGGGTGCGGTACAGGCCATGGAGGCCCGCGACCACGGCCACCAGCCCGCCCAGGGCGGTGAAGACGGCGAAAACGATCTGCACTGGCGTGATGCTAGCGCCGTCGGGGCACCGGCGCGGGCGGCTTGACGGAAGCCTGATGCCGCCCCGGAGCCGACGTCATCCCGGAGCCGACACATTCCGGCGCAGGTGTCGTTCCGGAACGGGCGTCGTTCCGGAACAGGCGTCGTTCCGGAACAGGTGTCATGCCGACCCATCGGCTCCCGGGGCCGGGGCGGCCCGGCGGCCCAGTTCCGCCCAGACCTCCCGGACCTGCCGCTCCAGCTCCTCACGCGAGCCGTCGTTGTCGATGACGAGATCCGCGATGGCGCGCCGCTGCTCCCGGGTGGCCTGTGCCGCCATCCGTGCCCGCGCTTCGGACTCGGTCATGCCGCGCAGCTCCACCAGCCGTCCCAGCTGGGTCGCGGGGTCGGCGTCGACCACGACGACCAGGTCGTAGCGGGGGGCGAGTCCGTTCTCGGTGAGCAGCGGAACATCGTGGACGACGATCGCGTCGGGGCCCGCAGCGCCCTCCAGTTCCTGGGAGCGCGCGCCCACGAGCGGATGGACGATGGCGTTGAGCGTGGCCAGCCGCTCGGGGTCGGCGAAGACGACGGCGCCGAGAGCGGGCCGGTCGAGACTTCCCTCGGGGGTGAGGATCGCGGGGCCGAAGGCGTCCACGACGGCGGCGAGCCCCAGCGTACCGGGCTCGACGACCTCGCGGGCGATCCGGTCCGCGTCGATGACCACCGCGCCGTACGACGCCAGCAGCCGGGACACCTCGCTCTTGCCGGCGCCGATTCCGCCGGTCAGTCCTACGGACAGCATGGGCCGCAGCCTAGCCGCCCGGCCGGTGACCCGGCCGCCGGGGTGCGGTCCTGAGGTCTCCGGTGACCGGGGCTCAGGAGTCGCCCTCCCGTTCGGCGAGGAAGCGCTCGAACTCCTGCCCGATCTCATCGGCCGAGGGCAGATCCGCCGGTTCGGCGACCAGGCTGCCCCGGGTCTCGGCGCCCGCCAGCGCGTCGTACTGGTGCTCGAGGCCCTGCACCAGGGCGACCAGCTCGGCGTCGCCCTCGCCGATCTGACGCTCGATCTCGTTCTGGGTGCGGTGGGCCTCGGTGCGCAGGGCGTGCGCGACCCCGGGAAGCACCAGTCCGGTGGCGGCGGTGATGGCCTCCAGCGCGGTCAGCGCGGCGTCCGGGTAGGCGGAGCGGGCGACATAGTGCGGCACATGGGCGGCGACACCGAGGACATCGTGGTCCGACTCCATCAGCCGGTACTCGATCAGCGACTCGGCGCTTCCGGGCACCTGGGCCTCGTCGAAGGGGCTGCGATGGCCCGGCATGAGATCGGTGCGGTTGCCGTGCGGGGTGAGACCGACGGGACGGGTGTGCGGTACGCCCATGGGGATGCCATGGAAGTTCACCGCGAGGCGGACCCTGAGCCGGTCCACTATCTGGGTGACGGCGGCGGTGAACCGCTCCCACTCCACATCGGGCTCCGGGCCGGAGAGCAGCAGGAAGGGGGCGCCGGTCGCGTCCTGGACGAGCCGCAGCTCGATGCCCGGGGTCTCGTACGCGGTCCAGCGGTCGCGCCGGAAGGTCAGCAGCGGGCGGCGGGCCCGGTAGTCCACGAGCCGGTCGTGGTCGAAACGGGCGACCACCTGGTGGGGCAGGGTTTCCAGGAGGTTGCGGACAATCTGCTCACCGGTCTCCCCCGCGTCGATGTATCCGTCGAAGTGGTACAGCATGACCAGGCCGGCGGACTCCTGTGCGAGCGCCATGTCGACGACCGCGAGCCCCTTCGGCTCCCATTCGTACAAGCCCTGCGGATCATCCAGCACGATTACCGTTCCTCCTCGTGTTCACTACGCCACAACGTGCGGTGGCGGACGGGCATTCCCGTCACCCACGCGGACAGGCATTCCTGTCGACCCATCAGCACCAGGAGGACACCCCTGGCACGCCCCCTCGGAGAGGGCAGGGGTCCGCCGTATCCCCAGGTGATGGGTGCGCGGGACGAGGACGGTGCGGCGTGGTGCGGTGCTGTGCAGCGGTACGGGCGTGGCCCGGGGATCTCCGGCGGTGGGTGGCCCGGTGTCCCCGGCCGTGTGCAGTCTGCCCCGCCCCCCCCCAAAGCCGATCCGGAGGGAAGCCGGAGTGGAACCGGAGCCTCCAGGGAGCGGGGCCGCAGCCGTGGCGGCGACGTGCCCCGGACATGACCGAGGCCCGCTCCCCCAAGGGGGAGCGGGCCTCAGCTGTGGCTATCCGTCAGCCGCTGGTGGCGTCGAGCGTCAGCTCTGGCCGCCGGCCAGCTTCTCGCGGAGGGCGGCGAGCGCCTCGTCCGACGCCAGGGCGCCGGAGTTGTCGTCCGACTCCGAGGAGTAGGAACCACCGGTCGGCGCGGCGGCCGGAGCGGCGGTGCCACCCTCGGCAGCGGCGGCCTCGTCGGCCTCGCGGGACTTGATGACCTGAGCCTGGTGCTGCTCGAAGCGCGTCTGCGCCTCGGCGTACTGGGTCTCCCACGCCTCGCGCTGGGTCTCGTAACCCGGCAGCCAGTCGTTGGTCTCCGGGTCGAAGCCCTCGGGGTAGATGTAGTTGCCCTGGTCGTCGTAGGACGCGGCCATGCCGTACAGGGTCGGGTCGAACTCGACCGACGCCGGGTCGGCACCGAAGGACTCGTTGGCCTGCTTCAGCGAGAGGCTGATGCGGCGACGCTCCAGGTCGATGTCGATGACCTTGACGAAGATCTCGTCGTTGACCTGGACGACCTGCTCCGGGATCTCCACGTGGCGCTCGGCCAGCTCGGAGATGTGGACCAGACCCTCGATGCCCTCGTCCACGCGGACGAACGCACCGAACGGAACCAGCTTGGTGACCTTACCGGGGACGACCTGGCCGATCTGGTGGGTCCGGGCGAACTGCTGCCACGGGTCTTCCTGGGTCGCCTTCAGCGACAGGGAGACACGCTCGCGGTCCATGTCGACGTCGAGAACCTCGACGGTGACCTCCTGGCCGACCTCGACAACCTCGGACGGGTGGTCGATGTGCTTCCAGGACAGCTCGGAAACGTGGACCAGACCGTCGACGCCACCCAGGTCCACGAAGGCACCGAAGTTGACGATCGAGGAGACGACGCCGGAGCGGACCTGACCCTTCTGGAGGGTCGTGAGGAACGTCTGGCGGACCTCGGACTGGGTCTGCTCCAGCCAGGCACGGCGGGACAGGACCACGTTGTTGCGGTTCTTGTCCAGCTCGATGATCTTGGCTTCGAGCTCCTTGCCCACGTAGGGCTGGAGGTCGCGGACACGGCGCATCTCGACCAGGGAGGCCGGGAGGAAGCCGCGGAGGCCGATGTCGAGGATGAGACCACCCTTGACGACCTCGATGACGGTACCGGTGACGATGCCGTCCTCTTCCTTGATCTTCTCGATGGTGCCCCAGGCGCGCTCGTACTGGGCACGCTTCTTCGAGAGGATCAGGCGGCCTTCCTTGTCCTCCTTCTGGAGAACCAGGGCCTCGATCTCGTCGCCGACCTTGACGACCTCGTTCGGGTCGACGTCGTGCTTGATCGAGAGCTCGCGGCTCGGGATGACACCTTCGGTCTTGTAACCGATGTCGAGCAGGACCTCGTCCCGGTCGACCTTCACGATGACGCCGTCGACGATGTCGCCGTCGTTGAAGTACTTGATCGTCTCGTCGATCGCGGCGAGGAAGGCTTCCTCGTTACCGATGTCGTTGACCGCAACCTGCGGGGTGGTGGCGGTGGTCTCGGTGCTGCTCGTCATGTGGGAAAGGGCTCCGGTACGGACATTGAAGTCGTAGGTACTGCTACGCCGAGAGCCCGTATCGCAGCTGCAAGAAGCCGGACAGCCTTGGAGACACCGGCCGGCGGGGACTTCCGGTGAACCGGAAGCGATCCGCCCTAGGGCGCCTCGTGAACCGAGGGGACATACATACAGATGCGAGCGCGGCCTGCTCTGTCTGAGGCGCGCAGGCCCGCAGCGCAACTTGTAGCATACGGGGGCAGCCGGAGACGGTCAATGCGCGAAGACGCACACCCGGGGCGGATCGTTCCATTTCCGGCGCACCACCTGCGCGTGAAGGGCGTTTCGAGACCCTCGGCCACCCGCTCACGCCACCATGCGTCCGAAGCGCAAACTACAACGACGGTGAAGATGAGCCAATACATCAAGGACGCCGCTGACTCCCCCGCGACGGCCGGGGACGAGCCGGAGGCCACCCGCCGTGACACCGGCGCCACCGAGAGCAGCCGGGCGAGCCGGAGCTGGTGGGACCGGAACGCCGATGACTACCAGCGCGAGCACGGCCCCTTCCTCGGGGACGACCGTTTCGTCTGGGGACCGGAGGGCCTGGACGAGGCGGAGGCGGGGCTCCTCGGGCCGGCCGCGTCGCTGAAGGGCCTGGACGTACTGGAGATCGGCGCGGGCGCCGCGCAGTGCTCCCGCTGGCTGGCGGCGCAGGGCGCGCGGCCGGTGGCGCTGGACCTCTCCCACCGGCAGCTCCAGCACGCGCTGCGGATCGGGGAAGGACTGCCGCTGGTGGAGGCGGACGCGGGGGCCCTCCCCTTCCGCGACGGCTCCTTCGACCTCGCCTGCTCCGCCTATGGGGCGGTGCCCTTCGTGGCCGACCCGGTGGCGGTCTTCAGAGAGGTGCGCCGGGTGCTGCGGCCCGGGGGCCGCTGGGTCTTCTCCGTCACCCACCCCATCCGCTGGGCCTTCCCCGACGAGCCGGGGCCGGAGGGGCTGAGCGTGGCCGGCTCGTACTTCGACCGGACGCCGTACGTGGAACAGGACGAGCGGGGCCGCGCGGTCTATGTGGAGCACCACCGGACCCTCGGCGACCGGGTGCGGGACGTGGTCGCGGGCGGCTTCCGGCTGGTGGATCTGGTGGAGCCGGAGTGGCCCGCCTGGAACAGCCAGGAGTGGGGCGGCTGGTCCCCGCTGCGGGGGCATCTGATCCCGGGGACCGCGATCTTCGTCTGCGAACGGGACTGAGGGCGGGGCCCACGGGGGCCGGAGGCGGGGCCGCGGCGGGATCCGGGGCCCCGCCGTTGCGTGTGCGGGCCCTGGGCCGGGCCGCGCGGGTCCGGACGGGCCCAGGCCGCGCACGGGAGGGGCCCCGGGACGGGCCGCCGGGACGGGACCCGCCTCCCCTCCACCCCATTAGTCATATAAACCGATCACCATTTCGAAGCTGTGGAACAGTCGACGCGGGGCCCGGCCCGGCGTACGAGACTGGGCACATGATCCGAACCGACGCACTCGACCGTCTCCCGGTACGCGAGGCCCTGCCCGAGCTCTTCGCCGCGCTCGACGGGCACGGGACGGCCGTCCTCTCCGCGCCGCCCGGCACCGGCAAGACCACGCTGGTGCCCCTGGCCCTCGCCGGGCTGGCCGGGGAGCGGCCGGCCGCGCGGGTGCTGGTGGCCGAGCCCCGGCGGATGGCGGTACGGGCCGCCGCCCGCCGGATGGCCTGGCTGCTGGGACAGGAGACCGGGGACGCCGTCGGCTACACCGTCCGGGGCGAGCGGCGGGTGGGACGCTCCACCCGGGTCGAGGTGGTCACCACCGGCGTCCTCCTCCAGCGGCTCCAGCGCGACCCGGAGCTGCCCGGGGTCGATGTGGTGCTCCTGGACGAGTGCCATGAGCGCCATCTGGACGCGGACACCGCGATGGCGTTCCTGGTGGACGTCCGGGCCACCCTGCGGCCGGATCTGCGGGTGATCGCCGCCTCCGCGACCGGCGACACCGACGCCTGGGCCCGGCTGCTGACCTCGCTGGACGGGACCGCTCCTGCGCCCGTGGTGACCGGCCGGGGCGAGGGCCACGGCGCACGGGTGATCCAGGCCCCGCCGCCGGCCGGGATCCGTCCCGCCCACGGCACCTGGGTCGACCCGGCGCTGCTGCGCCATGTGGCGGCGACGGTGCGGGGCGCGCTCGACCGGGACGACGGGGACATCCTGTGCTTCCTGCCCGGCACCGGGGAGATCGCCCGGACGGCGGGGCTGCTGGACGGGGTCGACGCCGAGGTGCTGCAACTGCACGGCCGGGCCCCGGCGGCGGTCCAGGACGCGGTCCTCCGGGGCGGCGGCGGTCGGCGCCGGGTGGTGCTGGCGACCTCGGTGGCGGAGTCCAGCCTGACCGTGCCCGGGGTCCGGGTGGTCGTGGACTGCGGCCTCGCCCGTGAGCCACGGGTCGACCACGCCCGGGGGCTCGGCTCCCTGACGACGGTGACGGTGTCCGCGGCGGCGGCGGCCCAGCGGCTCGGCCGGGCGGGCCGGGAGGCGTTCGGCACGGTCTACCGGTGCTGGCCGGCCGCGGACGACGTCCGGCGGCCCCGCTTCCCCTCCCCCGAGATCAGGATCGCGGACCTCACCTCCTTCGCGCTGCGCGCGGCCTGCTGGGGCGACCCCTCGGCGACAGGGCTCGCCCTGCTGGACGCGCCCCCGGCGGGAGCCATGGCGGCGGCGGGGTCGGTGCTGACCGCGATCGGAGCGGTGGACACGGAGGGGCGGGCCACCGGGCGGGGGCTCGCGATGTCCAGGATGGGGGTCCACCCACGGCTGGCCAGGGCGCTGCTGGACGCGGCGCCCGAGGTCGGGGCGGAGCGGGCCGCCGCGGTGGTCGCCCTGCTCTCCGAGGAACCGCCGCGCGAGTACGGGGACGATCTGGCGGAGGCCTGGCGCCGGGCACGGCGGGGCGGTGACGCCTATGCGGCACGCTGGCGGGCGGAGGCCCGCAGACTGGCCGGGGCACTCCCCCGCCCGGACATGGGCGGCGGGGCGGCCCCGGGCGGCGGCGGGGGCCTCGGGGACGACGCGGTGGTCGGTCTGGTCACCGCGCTGGCCTTCCCCGAGCGGGTGGCCCGGGCGCGGGGCGAGGGGGCGTTCCTCATGGCCTCGGGCACCGGGGCGGAGGTGGGCGCCGGGTCCCCGCTGCGGGGGGCCCGCTGGCTGGCGGTCGCCGTCGCGGACCGCCCGGCGAACGCCGCGTCGGCCCGGGTTCGGCTCGCGGCGGTGGTGGACGAGGGGACGGCCCGGTCGGCGGCGGCCCATCTGCTGCGCTCCGGGACCGAGGTCGGCTGGCGGGACGGCGATGTGGTCGCCCGCCGGACGGAGCTGCTGGGTGCGATCGAGCTGGCCTCCCGCCCGGTGCGGGAGCCCGACCCCGGTGCGCTGCGGGCGGCCCTGGTGGAGGGGTTGCGGGAGGAGGGGCTCGGGCTCCTCTCCTGGAGTGCCGACGCCCGGGGGCTGCGGGAGCGGCTGGCCTTTCTCCACCGGGAGCTGGGCCCGCCCTGGCCGGATGTCTCCGACGAGGGGCTGCTGGCGGTCACCGACGAGTGGCTGGAGCCGGAGCTGTCCCGTGCCCGGCGGCGGGCCGATCTGGGGCGTGTCTCCGCCGGTGAGGCGCTGAGACGACTGCTGCCCTGGGCGGGCGGTGTGGCCGCCCGGCTGGACGAGCTGGCGCCGGAGCGGATCGAGGTGCCCAGTGGGTCCCGGATACGGCTGGAGTACGGGGGCGGCCGCCCGGTCCTCGCGGTCAAGCTCCAGGAGATGTTCGGGCTCCGGGAGACCCCCCGGGTCGCGGGTGTGCCGGTCCTCGTCCATCTCCTCTCCCCGGCCCGCAGACCGGTCGCGGTCACCGCCGACCTGGCGTCCTTCTGGGCGGACGGCTATCGCGCGGTCCGCTCCGAGCTGCGCGGGCGCTACCCCCGGCACCCCTGGCCCGAGGACCCCTCGACCGCGGAACCGACCCGCCACACCAAGGCCCGCCAGGCCAGGGAGCGCCCCTCCGGCCCCGCCTGACGCACCGCCCCGCCCACGCGGGGCCACCGGGGACGAGCCACGGAAACAGGGGGGCGGGGGCGGGGGGGGGGAGCCCCCCCCGGGGGGAAGGTCAGGTGGAGTGGGGGCGGGAGCGGGAGCGGGCTTCGAGGAGGAGGGAGAGGGCCAGCAGGGTGGCGCCGAGGAGGAGGAAGGCCCGGGGCAGGTGGGTGGTGAGCAGCAGGACCAGGGTGCGCTGGGAGCGCACCAGGTCGACGGTGTGGTCGACATAGTCGGGGCGCATCTTCACATGGCCGGCGAAGACGGTGACCCGGTCCCGGCCGCCCAGCAGGGTGCCGCCGCGCAGTTCCTCCCGGTGGATCTCCTCGCCGTTGACCGGTGCCCCGGTGACGGGGTCGACCCAGAACATGCGGCGGGTGGTGTACCAGCGGGTGGTGCCGGTCCCCTTCTCCAGGGTGGTGGCGTCGATGCCGGGGATGGGCATCTTCCGGGGGTAGGGGACCTTGGTCCAGGGGACGGTCTGCTCGAAGTAGTAGACGGTCAGCCCGCGGAAGGTGCGGGTGCCCCGGTAGTGGATGGGGGCGGAGGTGCGGGTCTGGGCGTCGAAGTAGCGGTAGTCGCGGCGTTCGGTGAGGAAGGGCCATTTGAAGGCGATGCCGTCGCGGCGGACCGGGGTTCCGTCGACGCTCTCGCCGGGGGCGTGGACGGGTGCCTGGGTATGGGCGTCGAAGATGTAGCGCTCGGGGATCTGGGAGATCATCCGGCCGTCGGGTCCCTGGACATGGGCGAGGGCGTCCCAGACGACGACATCGCGGCCGGTGGTCCGTTCGATCCGCTCGGACGCGGCCACATCGCCCTTGAGGGTCTGGACGATGGTGACCTTCTCCACCCGGCGGGAGCGCAGGGTGGTGTAGTCGAGGAGGGTGGCGGGCCGTGCCTCCATCACCACCTCCTGGTACTGCCCCGGGGGGACCTTGGCGAGGCGGGGAAAGGCGTACCAGCGCAGCAGCGGGGAGAGGGTGGCGAAGAGGACGGCGAGGGCGAGCAGCACCAGGGAGGCGCGACGGCGCATGGGCCCTCCTACTTCTTGGGGCCGGGGACGGTGGTGAGGAGGGGCCGGGGGGAGGTGTCCTCCTGGGGCGGGCCGACGGCCGTGACGGTGAGGACGAGGGCGACGGCGGCGAGCAGTCCGACAGCGGCGGCGGCTAGGGCGCGCATGGCTCGGCCTCCCGGTCTCCGGTTCCCTGGGAGCTGATGGCTCGTCAGGGGCAGGGCACCGTAGCAATCGGGCCGTGAGATGAGAACAGCCGTGCGCCGGGCAGGGCCGGGTCACCGGACGGGAGCACTGGAGGGGATCACCGGAGCGGGGCCGCGCCGGGGTACGGGACCGCCGGAGTACGGGATGGCACGCGGACGCGGGAGGGCGCCCGGACGCGGGACCGCCCCGCTGCCCGGGTGGGCGGCGGGGCGGTATCAGGTGGTACGGGCCGGGCGGAGCGTCAGCGGCGGGACGAGGCGCTCGACGAAGCGCTCGGCGAGGCGCTGGTGCTCGCGCTGGGCGAGGCGCTGCTGGTCGGGAGGGTGCTCGGGCGGGAGGTCGGCGCGGCGCTCACGGTCAGGTCCACGGAGATGGACTCGGCGCCGAAGGCGGTGAGGCGGAGGACATAGGTCCCGGCCTGTCCGTCGGTGAAGATCTTCGGCAGTTCGAGCAGACCCTTGGCGTCGGTGGTGAGACCGGTGAGGCTGCGCAGCGGCTTGCCGTCGGCGCCCTTGAAGAAGGGGCCGTTGGCGGGCGGCTTGTCCTCGCCCTTCTTCACCAGGGTCGCGGTGACGCCGACCTTGGCCGCGACGGCGCCCTTCAGGGTGGCCCTGACCTTGACCTGGTCGGCGAACTCGGCGTCGGTGACGGCCGTCAGCGGCTTGTTGCCGACGCGCAGCAGCTGGTCCGCCGTGCGGGCGGTGACCTGGGCGTTGACATCGACCGGGTCCACCGTGAGGCCGAC
This sequence comes from Streptomyces sp. NPDC000594, assembly GCF_040299965.1. NCBI lineage: Bacteria > Bacillati > Actinomycetota > Actinomycetes > Kitasatosporales > Streptomycetaceae > Streptomyces > Streptomyces sp. NPDC000594. Next base: position 53,778 of record NZ_JBEPCY010000008.1, read on the forward strand.
GACGGTGGCGCGCACGGTGAACGCCTCGGTCTTCTCGCCCGCGGTGAGCACCGGCGCGGTGACCTTGCCGTCGGCGGCGGTGGTCCGGATGGCGGTGGTGCGGTCGCCGGGGAAGCGGGCGTCGGTCGCCCCGATGATCTCGAAGCGGATGCCCTGCCGGGCGACCGGGCGGCCCTTGGTGTCCTGGGCGCGGAGGATGATCCGCCCGGCGAAGTCCTGGCCGGCGACGGCGGTGATGGTGCCGGGGCCGGTGTTCTCGATCCGCTCCACGGTGGGCGCGGCCGGGGGCTTCGTCGGCGGGTCGGTGGGCTTGGTCGGCGGCTTCGTCGGGGGCTTGGTGGGCGGCTGTGTCGGCTTGTCCCCGCCCCCGGGCTTCGGCTTGGTGACCGGCGGGTCGGCCTTCGGCGGGATCGTGGGTCCGTCGGGGCGGGTGGCCGGGCTGTCGGGGGTGTTGGTGGAGGGCAGCTGGCCGGTGCCGTCGGGCACGGAGTGCGTGCCCTTCTTGTAGTACTCGAACCAGGAGAGGACGGTCCGCAGATAGGCCCGCGACTGGTTGTAGCTGAGGATGGCGCGGTCGAGGTCGGCCTGCCGGTCCAGGTCCCGCTCACCGGCGCAGAGGTAGCGGGCGGCGGCGAGCGCGGCGTCGTGGATGTTGTTGGGGTCCTTGCGGCCGTCGGCGTTGGCGTCCTGGCCCCAGGTCGCCCAGGTGGAGGGGATGAACTGCATGGGGCCGACGGCGCGGTCGTAGGTGGTGTCGCCGTCGTAGGCGCCGTTGTCGGTGTCGGAGATATTGGCGAAGCCGACGCCGTTGAGGACCGGGCCGAGGATGGGGCTGCGGGTGGTGCCGTCGGCGGTGACCTGTCCGCCGCGCGCCTGGCCGGACTCCACCTTGCCGATGGCGGCCAGCAGCTGCCAGGGCACATGGCAGCCGGGGTCGGTGGCCGCGACGGTCTTCTCGGCGTTCTTGTACGCGGTCAGGATGGTCGCGGGTATGCCCGCCTCGGACGCCGGCTTCCCCTGGGCGGGGAGGTCGATGCTGGCTCCCGGCTTGTCGGGGGTGGTCAGCGGCGGGAGGTCGGTGTAGTAGGGGGAATTGCCGGTGGCCGCGGGCTCGTTCCCGGGCTCCCCGTCGGGGGCGCCCTGCCCTGCGTCACCGCCGCCCCCGAGGTTCGCGTGGGTGATGCCGGGCGCCTGCGAGGCGGAGAGGGCCGCGACAGCCGCAGCGGCCACCGCCGTGGTCGTCGCTCCCCTGCGCAGCCGTCGGCTGAATTCCGCTGCCATACGTCTGTTTCCCTCCCCGAAAGCGGCTGTTCGCGCTCCCCAGTGCGATAACGGAAATATCTCTGGCGACCCTACGACACCTGTCGGCCGGGGAACACCACACCCTGACCGGTTTTCACCAGTTCGCCATCTCACGGACCGGAAACCCCCCGAGCCGGGCGGTTTCCCCGGTCCCGAGGTCACCGGCGGCGGTGGAGCCCCGCCCGTGCCCCGCCCGCGGTGGTGGTCGTCGGCGGGCCCGCCCCGGCCGGCGGCTGCCGCCCGAAGGAGCCGTTCCGCGGGGCCGGGTGGCGCGGTCGCCACCCGGCCCGGGAAGGGGCTCAGTGCGCGGCGGACTCCCAGTCCCGGCCCACGCCGACCGAGACATCCAGCGGGGCGCTCAGCTCGGCGGCGGCGGACATCTCCCGGCGCACGACGGCCTCGACCGCCTCGCGCTCGCCCGGGGAGATCTCCAGCACGATTTCGTCGTGGACCTGGAGCAGCATCCGGGAGGAGAGTCCGGCCTCGCGCAGGGCCCGGTCCACCCGCAGCATCGCAATCTTGACGATATCGGCGGCGGTGCCCTGGATGGGGGCGTTGAGCGCCATCCGCTCGGCGGCCTCGCGGCGCTGGCGGTTGTCGCTGTTGAGGTCGGGCAGATAGCGGCGGCGGCCCAGCATGGTGGCGGTGTAGCCGGTGGCTCGGGCCTCGTCCACGACATCGCGGAGATAGTCCCGGACGCCGCCGAACCGCTCGAAGTAGGTGTCCATCAGCGCCCGTGCCTCGCCCGCCTCGATATTGAGCTGCTGGGAGAGGCCGAAGGCGGAGAGCCCGTACGCGAGGCCGTAGGACATCGCCTTGATCTTGCGCCGCATCTCGGCGTCGACGTCGGAGGTCGCAACGCCGAACACCTGGGAGGCGACGGTGTTGTGCAGGTCCTCGCCTGAGGCGAAGGCGCGGATGAGCCCTTCGTCCTGGGAGAGGTGGGCCATGACCCGCAGCTCGATCTGGCTGTAGTCGGCGGTCATCAGCGACTCGAAGCCGTCGCCGACGACGAAGCCCCGGCGGATGGCCCGGCCCTCGTCGGTGCGGACCGGGACGTTCTGGAGGTTGGGGTCGGTGGACGAGAGCCGGCCGGTGGCCGCCACCGTCTGGCTGAAGGTGGTGTGGATGCGTCCGTCGCCCGCGACGGTCTTGATCAGGCCTTCGACGGTGGAGCGGAGCCGGGCCTGCTCGCGGTGGCGGAGCATGATGACCGGCAGCTCGTGCTCGGTCTGGGTGGCGAGCCAGGCGAGCGCGTCCGCGTCGGTGGTGTATCCGGTCTTGGTCTTCTTGGTCTTGGGGAGGTTCAGCTCGCCGAAGAAGACCTCCTGGAGCTGCTTGGGCGAGCCCAGGTTGAACTCATGGCCGACGGCGGCGTGGGCCTCCTTGACCGCCTGCTGCACCGCCCCCGCGAAGAGCTGCTCCATGGACTCCAGATGGTCGCGGTCGGCGGCGATGCCATGGCGCTCCATCCGGGCCAGGAGGATGGAGGTGGGCAGCTCCATGTCGTGGAGCAGTTCGGTGGCGCCGACCTCCTGGAGCCTGTCGGTGAAGGCGTCGCCGAGGTCGAGCACGGCACGGGCCTGGGCCATCAGGGCCTCGGCCTCGGCGTGCTCGTCGGTGCCGAAGGCGAGCTGCCCGTCGGCGGTGGCGGGGGCCAGCTCGCGGTGGAGGTATTCGACGGAGAGGGCGTCGAGGGCGAAGGAGCGGCGGCCGGGGGTGACGAGATAGGCGGCGAGGGCGGTGTCCATGGTGATGCCGTCGATCTGCCAGCCGCGCTCGGGGAAGACCCGCAGGGCGTCCTTGGCGTTGTGCATCACCTTGGGCCGGGCGGGGTCCTGGATCCAGGCGGCGAAGGCGTGCTCGTCGCTCTCGTCGAGCCGGGTGGTGTCGAACCAGGCGGCGTTGCCGTCGGCGGCGGCGAGGGCGATCTCGCTCACCTCGCCGGTGCCGAGGGCCCGGCTGGTGACGGTGGCGACACCGAGCGGCTGTCCGCCGTGGCGCTCCAGCCAGGGGGCCAGCTCTCCGGTGGCGAGGACAGCGCCGTCCAGCTCGACCCCGGCGTCGGGTACGGGGGCCTGGTCCTCCTCGGCGCCCGGGTCGACGGCGAGCAGCCGGTCGCGCAGGCTGGGGTTGCGGATCTCCAGGATCTCCAGGAAGTTCCGCAGGGCGGTGCGGTCGTACGGGGCGCGCTCCAGGCCGGCGACGGTCCTCGGCAGCTCGACGTCGCGGACCAGCTCGGTGAGGTGGCGGTTGAGCTTGACCGCTTCGAGGTGGTCGCGGAGGGACTGGCCGACCTTGCCCTTGACCTCGTCGGCGCGCTCGACCAGCTCGGCGAAGGAGCCGAACTGGTTGATCCACTTGGTGGCGGTCTTCTCGCCGACGCCGGGGATGCCGGGGAGGTTGTCGGACGGGTCGCCGCGCAGGGCGGCGAAGTCGGGGTACTGGGCGGGGGTGAGGCTGTACTTCTCCTGGACCTTCTCCGGGGTGAAGCGGGTCAGCTCGGAGACGCCCTTGGTGGGGTAGAGCACCGTGGTGTGCTCGCTGACGAGCTGGAAGGAGTCCCGGTCGCCGGTGACGATCAGGACGTCGAAGCCCTCGGCCTCGGCCTGGGTGGCGAGGGTGGCGATGATGTCGTCGGCCTCGAATCCGTCGACCGCGAACCGTGCCGCGTTCATGGTGTCGAGGAGCTCGCCGATCAGCTCGACCTGGCCCTTGAAGGCGTCGGGGGTGGCCGAGCGGTTCGCCTTGTACTCGGGGAAGTCGTTCGACCGCCAGGTCTTGCGGGAGACGTCGAACGCCACGGCGAAGTGGGTGGGCGCCTCGTCACGCAGGGTGTTCGCCAGCATCGACGCGAAGCCGTAGATGGCGTTGGTCGTCTGGCCGCTCGCGGTCGTGAAGTTCTCCGCGGGCAGCGCGAAGAACGCCCGGTACGCCAAGGAGTGCCCGTCCATGAGGAGCAGGCGGGGACGGGGGTCTTCTGGGGTCTTCTTCGATGCTGTCCGATCCACGGACACGATCCTGCCACGGACCACTGACATCGCCGTCCACACCGCCCGGAGGGGCGCCGTTGTCGGTGGCGCGTGACAGGATCGGTGGGTGGGTGGTGGTGTCCCGGTCCACCGCTCCGTAACCGAGGACCGCGTACCGAGGACCGCGTACCGAGGACGCCACACCGAAGGGGGAGCACGATGGCCAGTGGACCGCCCGCGGACGATCCGGTGCAGGACGCGCCGGAGGTCACCGCGCCCGCGCACGCGGCGGCCGGGCTGCCCGCGATCGGGCACACCCTGAGGGCCGCCCACCGCCAGATGGGGGCGCGGCGCACCGCCGCCACCCTGCTGAAGGTGAACCAGAAGGACGGGTTCGACTGTCCCGGGTGCGCCTGGCCCGAGGGTGAGAAGCGCCATGTGGCCGAGTTCTGCGAGAACGGCGCCAAGGCGGTGGCGGAGGAGGCGACGCTGCGGCGGGTGACGCCGGAGTTCTTCGCCGGGCATCCGCTGTCGGAGCTGGACGGCCGCAGCGGCTACTGGCTGGGCCAGCAGGGCCGGATCACCCATCCGATGTACCGGGAGCGGGGTGCGGACCACTATGTGCCGATCACCTGGGAGCGCGCCTTCGCGATCGTCGCCGAGGAGCTGAACGCGCTCTCCTCCCCCGATGAGGCCCTCTTCTACACCTCCGGCCGCACCAGCAACGAGGCCGCGTTCCTGCTTCAGCTGTTCGCCCGTGAGTTCGGCACCAACAATCTCCCCGACTGTTCGAACATGTGCCATGAGTCGTCGGGGTCGGCCCTCACGGAGACGCTGGGGGTCGGCAAGGGCAGTGTGTCGCTGGAGGATCTGCACCAGGCGGATCTGATCATCGTGGCGGGGCAGAATCCCGGCACCAACCATCCCCGGATGCTCTCGGCGCTGGAGCGGGCGAAGTCGTCGGGGGCGCGGATCATCTCGGTGAACCCGCTGCCCGAGGCGGGCATGGAGCGGTTCAGGAATCCGCAGACCCCGCGCGGGATGCTCCGGGGCACCGCGCTCAACGATCTCTTCCTCCAGATCCGGATCGGTGGCGACCAGGCCCTGTTCCGGCTGCTGAACCGCCTGGTCATCGAGGCCGACGGGGCGGTGGACGAGGAGTTCGTCCGGACGTACACCCATGGGTACGAGGAGTTCCGCGAGGCCGCCCTGAAGGCGGAGTGGGACACGACCCTGACGGCGACGGGCCTGGACCGCGCGGGGGTGGAGCGGGCCCTGGCGATGATCCTGGAGTCGCGGCGGACCGTGATCTGCTGGGCGATGGGGCTGACCCAGCACAAGCACGCCGTCGCCACCATCCGCGAGCTGGTCAATCTGCTGCTGCTGCGGGGCGCCGTCGGGCGCCCGGGGGCGGGGGTCTGCCCGGTGCGCGGCCACTCCAATGTGCAGGGCGACCGGACCATGGGGATCTTCGAGCGCCCCGCTCCGGCCTTTCTGGACGCCCTGGAGAAGGAGTTCGGCTTCGCGCCGCCGCGCCACCACGGGCTCGATGTGGTCCGCTCCATCCGGGCGCTGCGGGACGGCGGGGCGAAGGTGTTCTTCGCGATGGGCGGGAACTTCGTGGCGGCGACCCCGGACACGGCGGTGACGGAGGCGGCGATCCGCCGCGCCCGGCTGACGGTCCAGGTCTCCACCAAGCTGAACCGCTCCCATGTGGTGACCGGTGAGCGGGCGCTGATCCTGCCCACCCTGGGCCGTACCGACAAGGATGTGCAGCGTTCGGGGCGCCAGGTGGTGACCGTCGAGGACTCCATGGGGATGGTGCACGCCTCGCGTGGCAATCTGCCCCCGGCCGGTCCCCAGCTGCTCTCCGAGCCGGCGATCGTGGCCCGGCTGGCGCGGGCGGTGCTCGGGGCGGGTTCGAGGACGCCCTGGGAGGAGTTCGAGGCGGACTACGGGACGATCCGCGACCGGATCGCCCGGGTGGTCCCCGGCTTCGAGGACTTCAACGAGAAGATCGCCCGGCCCGGCGGGTTCACCCTGCCGCACGCGCCGCGCGACGAGCGCAGATTCCCGACCGCGACGGGCAGGGCCAACTTCACGGCGGCGCAGGTGGAGTGGCCCGAGGTGCCCGAGGGGCGGCTGCTGCTCCAGACGCTGCGCTCGCACGACCAGTACAACACCACGATCTACGGCCTGGACGACCGCTACCGGGGCATCAGGAACGGACGGCGGGTGGTGCTGGTGCACCCGGAGGACGCCCGGGAGCTGGGGCTGGCGGACGGCGCGTACACCGATCTGGTGAGCGAGTGGCGGGACGGGGTGGAGCGGCGGGCCCCCGGTTTCCGGGTGGTGCACTATCCGACCGCGCGGGGCTGTGCCGCCGCGTACTACCCGGAGACCAATGTGCTGGTGCCGCTGGACTCCACGGCGGACACCAGCAACACCCCGGTGAGCAAGTCGGTGGTGGTGCGGTTCGAGACACCCGGGACGAGCACTTCCGGGACGGGCGCTTCCGGGACGGGTGCTTCGGAGGCGGGCGCTTCCGGGGCGTCGCCCGCCCCCTAGCCGGGGGTGCGCGCCGTACCCAGGGGGGCGGGGTGCCGCACCCCGCCGGGGTGTGATCTTTCCTCCGGGGGAATCCCCGCCCTCGCCTAAGCGTTCGCTCAGCCAAGGTGATAGGAACGGTGGCCAGAGCACGCGACCGCACCGAGATCGGAGTCGGCCCATGGGCGAGCAGCCTTCCGTGAAGTTCCCGCACGAGGTCCTGGAGGAGTACGCGGCGCTCGGGGTGGATCTCACCGCGCTGTTCTCCGCCGGGCATCTCGGCAGCCGGATCGGGATCCAGGTGGTGGAGGCGTCGGCGGAGCGGGTCGTCGGCACCATGCCGGTGGAGGGGAACACCCAGCCGTACGGGCTGCTGCACGGGGGCGCGTCGGCGGTCCTCGCGGAGACCCTGGGTTCCATCGGCGCGATGCTCCACGGCGGTGTCTCGAAGATCGCGGTCGGGGTCGACCTCAACTGCACCCATCACCGGGGGGTGCGGTCGGGGCTGGTGACCGGGGTCGCGACCCCGGTCCACCGGGGGCGGTCGACCGCGACCTACGAGATCGTCATCAGCGACGAGCGGCAGCGGCGGGTGTGCAGCGCACGGATCACCTGCCTGCTGCGGGACGCTCCGGCGACCGGGGATCGGACGACCGAGGGCCGGACGGCCGGCGAAGACCGGACGGCCGGGGGCCAGACGACCGGGGCGGGGACCGACAGTACGGCCTGAGGCGTCGACCCTCCCGGGGCCACCCGGGGCCACCCGGGGCCACCCGCACGGGACCGGCCCCCTGGCGCCCCACCCCGTAACACCGCACCCCGCAAGGCCCCAGCCGGGGCGCCACGGCACCGTCGGCGGCCCGCACCGCCCCTACGCACAGCGACCGCCCGGATCATCTGTGTGTCCCCGGCGGCCGGACCGTCGGCGGCCGGCCACCCGTCCGACCCTCCGGCGCCCGGCGCGCCGTACTCGGCGCGGGAGCGGGCCCGACGGCGCGGAAGCGGCGCGGGGGCCGTGCGGAACGCAAGGGTCCGAGGCCCCGCCCGCCCCTCGGGAGCACCCCTGGAGCGCCTCCCCGGCACCGGGACCCCGCACCTCCGGCCCTCCGCGCCCCCACCGGCCGACGGGGGCGCCCCGGGCGTGTCCCGTCCGGCGCCGACCGCACGGCAGGGCCGCCCGGAGCCCTCCCGGATGCCTGACGGGACATCAATTCCCGTATGCCCCACTGAAGATCGGGTGTCACGGGAGTGACGCACCCCGTCCCGGACCCATCACCCCCGGCCCGGCGCACGGCCTCCACCGCACCCTCCCCGACCCTCTCCGGCCCCCGCCGGGCCTTCCCCCGACCGCCGGAGGGACGAGTTCCGGACACCGGGCGCCCCCGGGCGCGCGGGCACCCCCGGCGGACGGGTGCGGCGCGCGGCCCGTAACGACACGCCGGGCCCCGCCACCACGCCGCGATACCCCTCGGCACCCTGGGGGGCAGTACCAGGACACACCCCTCCCCCATCGAAAAATATGACCCTCCGTAATCACCGTCCGGAGGGGGGAGTCCGGCATCCGTACGCCGCGCGCCGCCCTCCGGGGCGACAACCGGACCCCAGGGGCACCCGCACCCCTGTCAGCACCATCACCCCCTCAAGGCCCTTAGCAGTACTGGCCGTTACGGACTTTTGAACAGATGTTTCATGACCCCAATCGCCCGATCTGCCCCACTCCCACCATCAACTCTTGGCCAGGTCATAACAAGAACGTCACATCCTGACGACCGTAGTGACCCTCCCCCTGGCATGCGCTTAGAGTCACCGCCAGTTACCGCGCCGCCGGGCGCAGTCAGCACGGCCCGTGTACCTCCATGTACGGCCCGGCGACCTCACGGCACCTCAGGAGAGGGGCCGCGCCAGGGAAAGGACTCATCGTGCGCAACCGTTCCTTGCTCATACTCACCGCCGTGGTCACCACGGGGGCCCTGTCTCTCACCGCCTGTGGATCGCGCGACGACGGCGGGTCCGATAGTGACAAGGGCGGAAAGACCACCGTGGTCATCGGCGTCGACGCCCCCCTGACGGGCTCGCTGTCGGCGCTCGGCCAGGGCATCCAGAACTCCGTGGACCTCGCCGTGAAGACGGCGAACAAGAACAACGAGGTCCCCGGCATCGAGTTCAAGATGACGGCCCTGGACGACCAGGCCATCCCCGCGTCCGGGCAGGCCAATGCCCAGAAGCTGGTGGCGGACAAGAACGTCCTCGGCGTCGTCGGCCCGCTGAACTCCGGTGTCGCCCAGTCGATGCAGGGCGACTTCGCCAAGGCGAACCTGGCCCAGATCTCCCCCGCCAACACCAACCCGGCCCTCTCCCAGGGCGACGACTGGGCCAAGGGCACCAAGAAGCGGCCCTTCGCGACGTACTTCCGCACCACGACCACCGATGTGATCCAGGGCAAGTACGCCGCCCAGTACCTCTACCAGGACGCCAAGAAGCGCAAGGTCTACATCGTCGACGACAAGCAGACCTACGGCGCCGGCCTCGCGGCCATCTTCAGCCAGGAGTTCAAGCGCCTCGGCGGCAAGGTCGTCGGCACCGACCATGTCACGGTGAAGGAGACGGACTTCTCCAGCACCGCCGACAAGATCAAGTCGTCCGGTGCGGACGCGGCCTACTTCGGCGGCCAGTACCCCGAGGGCGGTCTGCTCTCCGACCAGATCAAGAAGGCCGGGGCGAAGATCCTCACCATGGGCGGTGACGCCCTCTACGACCCGGCGTTCATCAGCGCCTCCGGTGAGTCCAACGACGGTGACATCGCCACCGGTGTCGGCCACCCGATCGAGAAGCTGGCGACCGCCAAGGAGTTCGTGGCCAACTTCGAGGCCGGCGACTACAAGGACCCGTACGGCGCCTACGGCGGCTACGCCTACGACGCGGCGTGGGCCATCGTGCAGGCCGTGAAGACGGTCGCCGCCGCCAATGACGGCAAGATCCCCGGCGACGCCCGCGCCAAGGTGACCGAGGCCCTCTCCAGCGTCTCCTTCTCCGGTGTCACCGGCCAGGTCGCCTTCGACGAGTACGGCGACACCACCAACAAGCAGCTCACCGTCTACACCGTCAAGGACGGCAAGTGGACGGACCTGAAGAGCTCCACCTTCAAGGACTGACCCGGGCCGTTCCGCCCCGTTTCCCCTGAACCAGCCGCGCGAGGGCGCACACAGCGCCCTCGCGCGGAGTCATATCCGACACGCTCATCGGAGGCTCTGCGGTGAACGAACTGCCGCAACAGCTGGCGAACGGCCTTGCCCTGGGTGCCCTCTACGGTCTTATCGCCATCGGGTACACCATGGTCTACGGCATCGTGCAGCTCATCAACTTCGCCCATGGCGAGATCTTCATGATCGGGGGCTTCGGCGCCCTCACCATCTACATCTGGCTCCCGAGCGGTGTGTCGCTGCCGGTCGCGATCCCCTTGATGATCATAGGTGGAGCGGTCGCGGCCGTGGCCGTCGCGACCGCCGCCGAACGCTTCGCCTACCGTCCCCTGCGCGGTGCTCCCCGCCTCGCACCCCTGATCACGGCGATCGGTCTCTCCATCGCCCTCCAGCAGATCGTCTGGGGCTTCTACCCCGACGCCAAGAAGCACAAGAGCTTCCCCGAGTTCGGTGGCGAGGCGTTCCGGGTCACCGACCATCTGCTGCTCCAGCGCGCCGATGTGTTCGTGCTGGTCCTGGCCCCGCTCTGCATGCTGGTCCTCGGTCTGTTCGTCTCCAAGAGCCGCAGCGGACGGGCCATGCAGGCCACCGCCCAGGACCCGGACACCGCCAAGCTCATGGGCATCAACACCGACCGGATCATTGTGATGGCCTTCGCCATCGGCGCTGCCTTCGCCGCCGTCGCGGCCGTCGCCTACGGCCTGGACAAGGGCCAGATCAACTTTGAGATGGGCTTCATCCTCGGGCTGAAGGCGTTCACCGCCGCGGTCCTCGGCGGGATCGGCAACATCTACGGGGCGATGGTCGGCGGGGTCGTCCTGGGGCTCGCCGAGTCCCTCTCGATCGCGTACATCGAGGAGATCCCCGGTATGCACCAGCTCGGCGGCGGTGCCTGGTCCAACGTCTGGGCCTTTGTCCTTCTCATCCTCGTGCTGCTCGTCAGGCCCCAGGGTCTGCTCGGTGAGCGCGTCGCGGATCGGGCGTGAGAACCATGACCACTGACACCACCAAGGCCACCGCGCCGGCCGGTCCCACCTCCTCGTACCCGCCCCGGGCGGTGCTCTGGACCACCGTGGCGGGCGGTGCCGCCACCATCGCGAGCGCCTTCCTGGCCTGGACCTTCACCTCCGAGTTCCCCGGTGATCTCACCGTCTACGGCTATCCGGGCGGCCTCCAGATCCTCACCCTCGCCGCGGGCGTCCTCGTGGTCGTCGGCGCGCTGGCCGTGCTCGGCGTCAAGGGGCTGCGCTGGCTGGTGCCTGCGGGGGGCACCCGGGCGCTGCGGATGTTCGCCCTCGGGGCGTTCGCCGTCACCTGGTTCACGGTCGTCGCCATCGCCGTCCAGCTCGGCGGGCTGGTCAATCTGGAGCCCGGCGGCTTTGTCGCCGCGGTGGCCTCGGCCATCCCGCTGGTCTCCTTCCTCCTCCCCGATGACACCCACCGGGCGGAGCGCGCCCGGGAGCTGCCGTCCTGGGCCGAGATCCTGATCATCGTCGCCGTCTTCGGCTTCGGTCTCACCGTGATCACCTATGGCATCGACACCGAGGGCGCCGAGCTGTTCAGCGGCTATCTCGTCACGGTCGGGTTCGCCACCGCCGGTCTGATCAGGTCGGGGGCGGTCGCCCGGCTCTCCGCGCTCACCGCCCGGTACCGCCAGGTCACGATGATCTCGGCCTTTGTCGCCGCGGCGGTCTTCCCGTTCACCCAGAACACCGATATGTACACCCTGATCGCGGTCAACATCCTGATCTTCGCGACCGTGGCCCTGGGGCTCAATATCGTCGTCGGCCTCGCCGGTCTGCTGGACCTCGGCTATGTGGCCTTCCTCGGGGTGGGCGCGTACACGGCGGCGCTGGTCTCCGGCACCACCGCCTCCGCGTTCGACGTCCAGTTCCCGTTCTGGGCCTCGGTGCTCACCGGGGCCCTCGTCTCGCTGATCTTCGGCGTGGTCATCGGCGCCCCGACCCTGCGGCTGCGCGGCGACTACCTCGCCATCGTGACCCTCGGCTTCGGCGAGATCTTCCGGATCGCGATGGGCAACCTGGACGGGGTCTCGGGGCCGCACATCACCAATGGCCCCAATGGCATCCCCAACATTCCCGACCTGGAGTTCTTCGGCTACAACTTCGGGGAGTCGCACACCGTCCTCGGATTCCAGCTGGGCTCCTACGCCAACTACTACCTGCTGATGCTGCTGGCGATGGTGCTGGTCGTGGTGGTCTTCACCCGGGCCGAGAACTCCCGCATCGGGCGTGCCTGGGTGGCCATCCGCGAGGACGAGACCGCCGCGACCGCCATGGGCATCAACGGCTTCCGGGTGAAGCTGATCGCCTTCGCGCTCGGCGCCACCCTCGCCGGCCTCGCGGGCACCGTACAGGCCCATGTCCAGCACACCGTGGTACCCGAGATGTACCAGTTCGCCGGGCCGGTGCCGCCCAACTCCGCCTTCCTGCTGGCCGCCGTGATCCTCGGCGGCATGGGCACGGTCAGCGGGCCGCTGCTGGGCGCCACGCTGCTCTACATGATCCCGGCCAAGCTCCAGTTCCTCCAGGACTACCAGCTCCTCGGCTTCGGCATCGCGCTGATCCTGCTGATGCGCTTCCGCCCCGAGGGCCTGATCGCCAACCGCCGGGCGCAGCTGGAGTACCACGAGTCCGATCAGACCGACGTACCGGACAAGCCGCTGGGCGAGTCGGGCGCCGGCCTCTCCAAGGCGGGGGCGTGACACCCATGACCACCACCACCGACAGCCCCGCCGTGCCGGTCCTGGACGCCACCGGGGTCACCATGCGGTTCGGCGGTCTGACCGCCGTCCGCTCGGTGGACCTCACCGTGGGGGCGGGCGAGATCGTCGGTCTCATCGGCCCCAACGGCGCCGGTAAGACCACCTTCTTCAACTGCCTCACCGGGCTCTATGTCCCCACCGAGGGGCAGGTCCGCTTCAAGGGGACGGTGCTGCCGCCGAAGCCGCATCTCGTCACCACGGCGGGGGTCGCCCGTACCTTCCAGAACATCCGGCTCTTCGCCAATATGACGGTGCTGGAGAACGTCCTGGTCGGGCGGCACACCCGGACCAAGGAGGGGCTCTGGTCGGCGCTGCTGCGCGGGCCCGGCTTCAAGAAGGCGGAGGCCGCCTCCCATGAACGGGCCAGGGAGCTGCTGGAGTTCGTGGGTCTGAGCGCCAAGGCGGATCACATCGCGCGCAATCTCCCCTATGGCGAGCAGCGCAAGCTGGAGATCGCGCGGGCGCTGGCCAGTGATCCCGGGCTGCTGCTGCTGGACGAGCCCACGGCGGGCATGAACCCGCAGGAGACCCGGGCGGCCGAGGAGCTGATCTTCGCCATCCGGGACCAGGGGGTGGCGATCCTGGTGATCGAGCACGATATGCGTTTTATCTTCAATCTCTGCGACCGGGTGGCCTGTCTGGTGCAGGGCGAGAAGCTGGTGGAGGGCACGGCCGAGGTGGTCCAGGGCGACGAGCGGGTGGTCGCCGCCTATCTCGGTACGCCGTTCGAGGGGGCGCCCGGCTCGGAGGAGGTCGCCGAGGTGGAGGCCGCCGAGGCCCACAGCGGCGGCCGTACGAGCGGTTCGTTCGGCCCCGCGTCCGCCGGTGACGGCACCGCGGGTGAGGAAGGGAAGGGCCAGTGACCGCACTCCTTGAGGTCGAGGACCTGCGGGTCTCCTACGGCAAGATCGAGGCCGTGAAGGGGATCTCCTTCAGTGTCGAGGCGGGTCAGGTGGTGACCCTCATCGGCACCAATGGCGCGGGGAAGACGACGACCCTGCGGACCCTCTCCGGGCTGCTGCGGCCGACGGCGGGGCGGATCGTCTTCGACGGTCAGCCGCTGGGTACGGTCCCGGCGCACCGGATCGTCGCGCTGGGTCTGGCCCACTCGCCGGAGGGGCGGCATATCTTCCCCCGGCTGACCATCACGGAGAACCTCCAGCTGGGCGCCTTTCTCCGGACCGACAAGGCGGGGATCGAGCGGGACATCCAGCGTGCCTATGAGCTGTTCCCCATCCTCGGGGAGCGCAGCAGGCAGGCGGCGGGCACGCTCTCCGGCGGTGAGCAGCAGATGCTGGCGATGGGGCGGGCGCTGATGTCCCGGCCGAAGCTGCTGATGCTGGACGAGCCCTCGATGGGGCTGTCGCCGATCATGATGCAGAAGATCATGTCGACCATCACCGAGCTGAAGCGGGACGGGACCACCATTCTGCTGGTGGAGCAGAACGCGCAGGCCGCGCTCTCGCTGGCGGACCGGGGTCATGTGATGGAGGTCGGCAGCATCGTGCTCTCGGGCACGGGCCGGGATCTGCTGGTGGACGAGTCGGTCCGCAAGGCGTATCTGGGCGAGGACTGAGGAGCGTCCTCCGGTGGTACGGGGGTACGCGACCGGGCCCGCATCCCGTAGGGGAGGCGGGCCCGGGGCACGGCGCGGGGAGGGCTGTTACTGCCCCTTCGCCGCCTTCTTCTCCTCGGAGTCCTGGATGACCGCCTCGGCGACCTGCTGCATGGAGAGCCTGCGGTCCATGGAGGTCTTCTGGATCCAGCGGAAGGCGGCCGGCTCGGTCAGCCCGTACTCCGTCATGAGGACGCTCTTGGCCCGGTCGACCAGCTTGCGGGTCTCCAGCCGCTGGGAGAGGTCGGCGACCTCCTGCTCCAGCGCCTTCAGCTCGGTGAAGCGGGAGACGGCCATCTCGATGGCGGGGACGACATCGCTCTTGCTGAACGGCTTGACCAGGTAGGCCATGGCTCCGGCGTCCCGGGCGCGCTCGACCAGCTCCCGCTGGGAGAAGGCGGTGAGCATCAGGACGGGTGCGATGGACTCGGCGGCGATCTGTTCGGCGGCGGAGATACCGTCCAGGATCGGCATCTTCACATCGAGGATGACCAGGTCGGGCCGGTGCTCACGGGCCAGGTCGACCGCGCGCTGGCCGTCCCCGGCCTCCCCGACGACCGCATAGCCCTCTTCCTCCAGCATCTCTTTGAGATCGAGCCGGATCAGGGCCTCGTCCTCCGCGATCACCACGCGGGTCGTCAGTGGAGGAATGTGCGATGCGTCGCCTTCGGCGGCGGGCTGGGGCGAGTCGGGGGCGGTCACGGGACTCCTCATTCCAAGGCAGGGTGCTCCCCATGAGCCTACCCAGCTCCTGTAAGGTGGGGACACGAAGGGTGTCCCAACCCCTTTGTTTCCAAGGGCACCCCGGTAGCCCAGCGGTAGAGGCAGTGGTCTCAAACACCATCCAGCGTGGGTTCGAATCCCACCCGGGGTACTTTACCTATCTTTCCAAGGTCACGATTGAGGCCCCTCACGTAGGGGCCTCCTCGCGTTTTCCGTGACCCCGTCAGTGGAAGCTCTCGCTCTCCCCGATGCGGTGCACCCGGACCAGATTGGTGGAGCCGGCCACTCCGGGCGGCGATCCCGCCGTGATCACCACGAGATCACCGCGACGGCAGCGGCCGATCCTCAGCAGCTCCTCGTCCACCTGGGCGACCATCGCGTCGGTGGATTCCACCCGGGGCCCGAGGAAGGTCTCGACACCCCAGGTCAGGGTGAGCTGTGAGCGGGTGGCCGGGTCGGGGGTGAAGGCCAGCAGCGGGATCGGCGAACGGTAGCGGGAGAGCCGCTTCACCGTGTCCCCGGACTGGGTGAAGGCCACCAGCAGCCCCGCCCCGAGGAAGTCCCCGATCTCCGCCGCGGCCCGGGCCACGGCCCCGCCCTGCGTCCTCGGCTTGTTCCGCTCGGTCAGCGGGGGCAGCCCCTGGGCCAGCACATCCTCCTCGGCCGCCGCGACGATCCGGCTCATCGTCCGTACCGTCTCGACCGGGTACTTGCCCACACTGGTCTCACCGGACAGCATCACCGCGTCGGTGCCGTCGAGCACGGCGTTGGCGACATCGGAGGCCTCGGCACGGGTGGGCCGGGAGTTGTCGATCATCGAGTCCAGCATCTGGGTGGCGACGATGACCGGCTTGGCGTTCCGCCGGGCCAGCTTGATCGCCCGCTTCTGGACGATGGGGACCTGCTCCAGCGGCAGCTCGACCCCGAGGTCGCCGCGGGCGACCATGATGCCGTCGAAGGCGGCGACGATGCCCTCGATGTTCTCGACCGCCTGCGGCTTCTCGATCTTGGCGATCACCGGGACCCGTCGGCCCGCCTCGTCCATCACCCGGTGGACGTCCTCGATGTCCCGGCCGCTGCGGACGAAGGAGAGCGCCACCGCGTCCACACCGATCTCCAGCGCCCAGCGCAGATCGGCGATGTCCTTCTCGGAGAGCGCGGGGACGGAGACCGCGACCCCGGGGAGATTGAGCCCCTTGTGGTCGGAGACCATCCCGCCCTCGATCACCGTGGTGCGCACCCGGGGGCCCTCGACGGCCGTCACCTCCAGGGTGACCTTGCCGTCGTCGACCAGTATGCGCTCACCGGGCGTGACATCGGCGGCGAGACCGGCATAGGTGGTGCCGCAGCCGGTGCGGTCGCCCGCGTGCTCCTCGACGGTGATGACAAAGGTGTCCCCGCGTTCGAGGAGTACGGGCCCCTCCTGGAACCGCCCCAGCCGGATCTTCGGGCCTTGAAGGTCGGCGAGGACTCCGACGCTCCGGCCGGACTCGTCCGACGCCTTGCGGACGCGGTGGTACCGCTCCTCGTGGTCGATGTACGAGCCATGGCTGAGATTGAAGCGGGCCACATCCATTCCGGCCTCGACCAATGCCTTGATCTGGTCGTACGCATCGGTGGCCGGCCCGAGGGTACAGACGATTTTCGCTCGGCGCATGGGCCCGACCCTACGCCTTACCGATGGGTAGAACGTGGGCCTCCGGTGAGTCCTCAATAACCTTGGCACGCAAGGACATTGACAACTGTTGAACTGTGCGCGACCCCGCTCCCATGAGCGCGATTCGGGCTCCCCCAGGGCCGGAATTCCGTATTCCGGCCCTGTCTCCGGCCCGGCCCCCCACCCGGGTGTCACTCGGTGTCACCCGAGGGGGGACCCTCCCGGGTCAGAGCCGGGGCGGGGACATCAGAAAGCGCGCGGTGACCTGAGCCTGGACGGTCTGGCGCTGCGGCTCCAGATCGAGCGCGGGCACCGACTCCGGCCCCCCGCCCCCCGCGAAGGCCGCCATGCGCAGACCCCCGTCCAGAGCGCCGTACGGAACTGGCTGCTCCGCTCCCTGGTCCGCCAGCTCCACCAGGGCGGTCAGCCGGGCGCCCAGGGCCTCCGCGTACTCACGGGCCCGCTGCACCGCCTCCCGTACCGCCGTCCGCCGGGCCTCGCCATGGGCGGGTGAGTCCGGTCGCAGCGCCCACCAGGGGCCGTCGATGCGGGTCAGCTCCAGATCGGCGAGGCGGGTGGTCAGCTCGCCCAGCGCGGTGAAGTCCCCCAGCTCGGCGCTGAGACGCACACTGCCCTGGTACGCCCGTACCCGCTCGCCCCGGCCGGACCGGGTCAGCTCCGGGCTGATGGAGAACGCGCCCGTCTCCACCTTCTCCACCGCCTCCCCGTACGACCTGATCAGCTCCAGGGCGGCGGCGTTGCGGCGGGTGAGGTCGTCCAGGGCGGCCCGCCGGTCGGCGCCCCGGGCGCTGACGGTGACCCCGATCCGGGCGATCTCCGGGTCGACCTCCAGCCGGGCCTCCCCGATGACGGCGACCCGGGGCGCCTCGGGTGTCCCGAAGGGCACGGGCCCCGGGTGCACTGCGGAAACTGCGGGGACGGGTGCGTCGGCGGTCAACGGTGGCCTCCCTCGTACGGCGGTCCGTCCGGACGGCGCGGACCGCGGCGATGGGCACCAGAGTACGGACGGCCCGCCACCGCCCGTCGCCACCGGGTCGGTGCCACCGCCCGCCGGGGCCGCCGGGTCCGGGCCGCCGTCCGCGGAAGCCACGCGGCGGCCACCCGGGTCAGAACCCCCCGGCGAGCGGGGTCAGCTGCACCGACTGCCCCGGGATGGCGGAGGCGGGGGCCCGGTCCAGACCGAAGCTGGTGAAGGCGGTACGGCGCGGCAGCGGATACGGCTCCTTGCCGGTCAGGGTGTTCAGGATGGCGGCGCTGCGCCAGGCCATGAGGCCCAGGTCGGGGGTGCCCACGCCATGGGTGTGGGTCTCGGCGTTCTGCACATAGACCGAGCCGGTCACCGAGCGGTCGAGGAGCAGCCGGAAGTCGCGGTCGATCCGGGGCCGGCCGGCCGAGTCATGGCGCTGATAGGGCTCCAGACCGGCCAGCATCGCCCCGACCGAGCGGTTCCGGTAGCCGGTGGCGAGGACGACGGCCTCGGTGGTCAGCCGGGTGCGGGCGCCCTGCTGGACATGTTCCAGATGGAGTTCGACCCGGGTGGTCGCGAGCCGGCCGGCGGTCCGCACGGTGACCCCGGGGGTGAGCACCGTGTCCGGCCAGCCGCCGTGCAGGGTGCGGCGGTACAGCTCCTGGTGGATGGCGTCGATCGTCCGGACGTCGATGCCCTTGTGGAGCTGCCACTGACGGGGGATCAGCCGGTCCCGGGTGGGCTCGGTGAGGGCGTGGAAGTAGTCCGTGTAGTCGGGGGTGAAGTGCTCCAGGCCCAGCCGGGAGTACTCCATGGGGGCGAAGGCGTCGCTGCGGGAGATCCAGTGGAGGCGTTCGGCCCCGGCCGGGCGGTGCCGGAGCAGATCGAGGAAGACCTCGGCACCGGACTGGCCGGATCCCACGACGGTGACATGGCCCGCCGCCAGCAGCCGGTCCCGGTGGGCGAGATAGTCGGCGGAGTGGATCACGGGGGCGCCGGAGGCGGTGGTGAGGGGGCGCAGCGCCTCGGGGACATGGGGTTCGGTGCCGACGCCGAGGACGATATTGCGGGCGTGGGTACGGCCGAGGGCCTCGGCCGCGCCGTCGGGGCCGGTCCGGGTGACGTCGACTTCGAACACCTGGCGTTCGGGGTTCCAGCGGACGGCGTCGACCCGGTGGCCGAAGTGGAGGTCGGGGAGGTGGTCGCCGACCCAGCGGCAGTAGGCGTCGTACTCGGCGCGCTGCACATGGAAGGTCTGGGCGAAGTAGAAGGGGAAGAGCCGGTCGCGGCCGCGGAGGTAGTTGAGGAAGCTCCAGGGGCTGGCGGGGTCGGCGAGGGTGACGAGGTCGGCGAGGAACGGCACCTGGAGGGTGGTGCCCTCGATCAGCAGCCCGGGGTGCCAGCTGAAGCGGGGGTGCTGTTCGAAGAAGGCGGTGGCGAGTCCGCCGGGGACGCCGTGGGCGAGTGCGGCGAGGGAGAGGTTGGACGGGCCGATGCCGATGCCCACCAGGTCGTGGGGCTGATCGGGGGCGGCTGTGGGCAGGGCGCTCATGTGGGGGTGCTGCCTTCCACGAGGTCGATCAGACGGGCCAGGTCATCAGGGGTGGTGTGGGGGTTGAGGAGGGTGGCCTTCAGCCAGAGGCGGCCGTCGGCGCGGGCCCGTCCGAGGACGCAGCGGCCCTCGGTGAGCAGGGTCCGGCGGATGGCCGCGATCTGTTCGTCTTCGGCGTGGGTGGGGCGGAAGAGGACGGTGGTGAGGGTGGGGTGCTCCCACAGCTCCATCCGGGGGTGGGCGGCGACCAGGCGGGCGAAGTGCCGGGCGCTGTCCATGACGGTGTCGACCAGCTGGGCGAGGCCGTCCCGGCCGAGGGCCGCGAAGGTGACGGCGATCTTGAGGACATCGGGGCGCCGGGTGGTGCGCAGCGAGCGGCCGAGGAGGTCGGGGAGTCCGGCGTCGGTGTCGTCCTCGGCGTTGAGGTAGTCGGCGGTGAGGCCGAGGGGGGCGAGGCGGTCGCGGTCGGCGACGGCCAGCACTCCGGCGGCGACCGGCTGCCAGCCGAGTTTGTGCAGGTCGAGGGTGACGGAGTCGGCGCGGTCGAGGCCGTCCAGGAGGGGGCGGTGGCGCTCGGAGAGGATCAGGCCGCCGCCGTAGGCGGCGTCGATGTGGAGTTCGGCGCGGTGGCGGGCGCAGAGGTCCGCGATGGCGCGGAGGGGGTCGATCCGGCCGGTGTCGGTGGTGCCCGCGGTGGCGACGACGAGCCGGGGGCCGGGGAGGTCGCCGAGGGCGGTGTCGAGGGCGGCGGGGTCGAGTCCGCCGTCGCCGGGGAGGGTGACCGGCGCGGGCAGTCCGAGGAGCCAGGCGGCCCGCCGGACGGAGTGGTGGGCGGCGGGGGAGCAGAGGACCCGGAGGGGGCCGGGGGCGCGCTCCCGGGCGAGCAGCAGGGCGAGGTGGTTGGACTCGGTGCCGCCGCTGGTGATCACGGCGTCGGGGGCGGGGGCGCCGGGGTGGATCTCGGCGGCGAGCGCGGTGGTGACGGCGGCTTCGAGGGCGGAGGCGGCGGGGGCCTGGTCCCAGGAGTCCAGGGAGGGGTTGAGCGCGGAGACGGCGAGGTCGGCGGCGGTGGCGAGGGCGAGGGGCGAGGTGTGCAGATGGGCGGCGCACGCGGGGTCGGCGGGGTCGGCGGAGCCCCGGGCGACGGCGTGGACCAGCCGGTGCAGTGCCTCGGCGGCGCCGGCGCCGTGGCGGGGCAGTACCTCGCCGACGGCCCGGCGCAGCGCGTCGCCGACCGCGTCGGGGCCGCCGGCCGGCAGGGGCCCGCCCCGGTCGGCCGCGCCACCGCGCAGCGCGTCGAGCACGGTCTCCAGGAGGGGGCGCAGGGCATCGGCGCCGGTGGGCCCCCCGGCGAGGGGCGGCAGGGGCGGCGGGGTCGCGGGCATACGGGGTCCTTCGGCGGGTCGTCGTCTGCTCAACGAGCGGGGGGCGGGGGAGTTTTGGGTGGGGTGCGTATGGGTACGGGGTGGTCTCCCCCGAGCGCGCCCCGCCGAAGCCCGGTTCCGGTACGGGAATGTCCCCCGGCGCCCACGCCGCCCGGCGCACCCGTGACCTGCCGAGGACATCACGACGGCCGGGCCCGTCACCCGGCCGGACGCGTCGGAACGTCCGCCGGAAACCCGGACCCCGGCCCCGGAACGCCGAACGCGGGTCACGGGACGCGAGAGGGGGTTCCTCACGGTCCGGCCGCCCGGGCCACGCGCGACGCATCGCGGAGCCCGGCGGACGGCGGACGGCACCTGGCCGGCGCGGGACCTCGGGAGCACCGCGTGCCCGCGCGGGCGGTGGTCTCCGGGAACGGCTGTGCCCCGGCCGGGGCCGGGGCACAGGGGGTCGGGTGCGGGGTGGGGCTAGTCGGTGACGGAGGCGCGGACCGCGAGGGCGCGGCGGAGGTCGTCCAGCTGGTCGGCGAGCCTGCGCCGGAGCGCGGGCAGCAGACCGGGCCGGTCGAGCGCCGCCTCCCCCTGGCGCAGGGTCTCCTCGTCCACCGCGTGCAGCGGGAAGGCGTATCGCCCCGCCGCCTCCGCGATGGCCGGGCCCCGCCGCTCGGCCAGGTCGATGACGGCCGGCCAGAAGCGCTCGATGTACTCCCGTACCAGCTCGGCCTGCTCCGGCTGCCAGAAGCCCTGCGCGGTGGCGGTGAAGAGGTAGTTGGTGAGCGTGTCCGAGGTGTACATCCGCTCCCACGCCGCCGCCTTGGCCTCGGCGGTGGGCAGCGCCGCCCGGCAGCGGGCCGCGCCCTCGCGCCCGGTGGCGCTGGGGTCCAGCTCCAGCTCCGCGGCGATGGCGCGCTCGTCGACCGCGCCGAGGACGGCCAGCCGGTAGAGGATCCGCCAGCGCAGCTCGGGGTCCAGCTCCGGCCCCCCGGTGACGCTGCCGTCGGCGAGCCACTCCTGGATGGTCTCGGGCTGCGCGGCGGCGGCGATGGCATGGCGTACGGCGATCAGCCGCAGCCCCGGGTCGCTGCCGTCCTCGGTGCGGCGCATCAGCGCCCGGCAGATGTCGCGGATCACCCCGAGCGCCGCGGGGCGCCGCCCGGCGGGCAGGCAGCGGTCGGCGATCTGTCCGGCGGCGAAGGAGAGGACGCCCTGCACGATGGCGAGGTCGCTCTCGCGCGGCAGATGGAGGCGGGCGGCCTCCAGATACTCCAGGGGGGCGAGTTCCCCGTCGCGGACCATGTCCCGGGCCGCGTTCCAGATCACGGCGCGGGTCAGCGGGTCCGGCACCCGGGAGAGGATCCGTACCGCGGTCTCCCAGGAGGTCGCGTCGAAGCGGATCTTGGTGTAGGTGGTGTCGTTGTCGTTGAGGACGACCAGGGCGGGGCGGCGGCCCGGGAAGGGTCCGGCGGGCTCCGTCTGGGGGATGTCCAGGTCGAACCGGCTCCGGACGACGACCCGCTCGGGGTCGACGGGGTCGAGGTCGTACGCGCCGACGGTGACGCGGTGTGGGCGCCCGCCGTCCCGGGCGACCGTCAGCGACCAGGTGCCCCCGGTCTCGGTGACGGCGGGCCGCAGGGTGTCGACGCCGGTGGTGCGCAGCCACTCCTCGGCCCAGGCGTGGACATCGCGGTCGGTGGCCCGGCCGAGGGAGTCGATGAAGTCGGCGAGGGTGGCGTTGCCGAATTTGTGCCGGGCGAAGTGGTCGTTGATCCCGGTGAGGAAGTCCTTCTCGCCCATCCAGGTCACCAGCTGCCGCAGTGCGGAGGCGCCCTTGGCGTAGGAGATGCCGTCGAAGTTGAGCATCGCGGAGGCGGTGTCGGGGACGGCCTCGGGGTCGGGGGCGACGGCGTGGGTGGAGGGCCGCTGGTCGGCGTCGTACCCCCAGCCCTTGCGGTTGACGGCGAAGTCGGTCCAGGTCTCGGTGAAGCGGGTGGCCTCGGTGAGGATCTGGAAGCCCATGTACTCGGCGAAGGACTCATTGAGCCAGAGGTCGTCCCACCAGACCATGGTGACGAGGTCGCCGAACCACATATGGGCCATCTCATGGGCGATGACCATGGCGCGGGTCTGGCGCTCGGTGTCGGTGACGGCGGAGCGGAAGACGAACTCGTCCCGGAAGGTGACCAGACCGGGGTTCTCCATCGCGCCCGCGTTGAACTCGGGGACGAACGCCTGGTCGTAGGAGTCGAAGGGGTAGGGCTCCTCGAACTTCTCGTGGTAGCGGTCGTAGCACTGCCGGGTGATCTCGAACAGCTCGTCGGCGTCCGTGTCGAGGTGTTCGGCGAGGGAGCGCCGGCAGTGCAGTCCGAAGGGGAGCCCGGCGTGCTCGGTGCGGACGGAGTGCCAGGGGCCGGCGGCGACGGCGACGAAGTAGGTGGCGAGCGGCGGGGTGGGGGCGCAGCTCCAGACGCCGTCGCCGCGGTGGGTGGCGACCCCGTTGCCGAGGACGGTCCAGCCCTCGGGGGCGGTGACGGTCACCTCGAAGACGGCCTTGAGGTCCGGCTGGTCGAAGGCGGCGAAGACGCGCTGGACGTCCTCCATGAAGAGCTGGGTGTAGAGGTACACCTCCCCGTCGCTGGGGTCGGTGAACCGGTGCATCCCCTCACCGGTGCTGGAGAAGCGCATGTCCGCCTCGACGGCCAGCTCGTGCTCGCCCGCGCCCAGCCCGGTCAGGGGGAAGCGGTTCCCGTCGAGGAGGGCGGGGTCGAGGTGTTTCCCGTCCAGCGTGACGGAGTGCAGCAGGGCCGGCTTCAGCTCGACGAAGGTGTCCCCGTCCGCACGGGCGGTGAAGTGTATGACGGACCGGGAGCCGAAGGTCGGCCCGGCCGCTCCACCGTCGTCGGCCGGGTCGGGCGGCCCCCCGGCCGCCCGGGACAGATCGAGGGCGATCGTGTACCGGTGGACGTCGAGGAGCTGGGCACGGATCTGCGCCTCATCGCGCGTGAGTACGGACATGGGGGCCATGCTGCCTGATGGGGGCGGTCGAGCACACGGGGAATGGGTTGCGCTGTGAGCACAGCCACGTGCCCGGACGCCCCGGGGCGCGCCCGGGGCGGGGAGCGGGGGCCTCCGGGGAGTGCGGGGCCATGCCGCCGGGCGTCGGGCGGTCAGGTGTTCGGGACCTTGAGCCGGGCCCAGCTGTCGGGGCCCGGGATGCCGTCGGCGGCCTGGCCGGTGTGGCCGAGCCTGCGCTGCCAGGCGGCGTAGGAGCGGCGGTCGGCCTCGGTCCACCGCGGCCCCGGACCGGACTGGTACCGTCCGCAGCCCTCGGCGACCAGCCGTCTGCCCATGGCGGTGATGACGGGGCTGCGGCGGCCGGGGGCGAAGAACGCGGCGCCGGGGTAGGGCTCGTACGCGGGTGGCTTCGACGGGGGCCGGACGGTCCCGCCGGGGCGGGGTGCCCCTCGGCGCACCCATGCGTACAGCGGTTCACCGGGACACTCGGTGGCGAATCCGTCGCGGTGGCCCTTGATCTCCGTCCCGGCCTTCCCGCGCTCCCGGAGGTACTCGATGGCGTCCCGTAAGCCGCCCAGCATGGCGTCGGTCGGCTGGGTGAGCCCGGTCTTGCCCAGCAGGGCGCAGACCGCGTAGTGGTCGGTGTTCAGCGCGGTGGAGCCGTTGGCGCCGGAGCGGCGGAGCGCGCCCCGGCCCTCGAAGACATGGCCGTGCTCGCAGACGAGCATGTTGTAGGCGATGTCGACATAGTTCTGGTCCGGGTCGTTGAGGTGGGTGGTGCGGATGGAGCGGACGGCGTCGTCGCAGCGGTCATGGGCGCGCGCGGGGTAGGCGGAGCCGACGTAGTGCACCTTCACGCCCCGCGTCGAGGCGATCGGGGAGGCGGCGGACTGGGCGGGCGCGCCCCACTGGGCGCGGGTGATCAGCTTCATGGCGTTCCTCCTGAGGGTCGGAACGGTCAGGGCCCGTAAGGGTCCTTCCCTCAGAGAGGCGGCCCGCACCGGAAGCGCGGGCGGTGATGGTGCGCGGGGCCCCGGAAGCGGGGCCGGTCGTGGTGGGGCCGGTGATGGTGGGGCGGGTGGTGGTGGGGCGGGTCACCGGGAGCACGGCCGGTGACGATGCGGGCCACTAGGAGCGCGCGGCCGGTGACGGTGCGCGGGTCCCGGCCGCCCGCGCCGTCACCACGGGGTGATGCCCCCGCGTATCACCCCCGGGCGGTCCTCAGGAGACCGGTCCGGTCTCCCCGTCGGTCGGCGGGGTGCCCGCGAGCTGCTCATGGTGGCGGATGACTTCCGCGATGATGAAGTTCAGCAGCTTCTCCGCGAAGGCGGGGTCGAGCCGGGCGCTCTCGGCCAGCTCCCGCAGCCGCCCGATCTGGCGGGCCTCGCGCGCCGGGTCGGCGGGGGGCAGATGGTGCCGGGCCTTGAGCCTGCCGACCTGCTGGGTGCACTTGAAGCGCTCGGCGAGCATATGGACGACGGCGGCGTCGATGTTGTCGATACTCCCCCGCAGCGCGTCCAGCTCGGCCCGTACGTTCTCGTCGATGTCCCTGGTGGTCATGGTCGCCGAGCTTACGTGGCGCCGGTCGGGATCGTCGGCGGGTGTTCGGGGTCCGGGACACGGTCGCTCCAGCCGCCGGGGACGGTCCGTCCCTGCTGCTCGCGGAAGCGGACGGGGGCGGTGCCGACCCGGCGGGTGAAGAGCCGGGAGAAGTAGGCGGGGTCCTCGTAGCCGACCCTGCGGGCGACCGAGGCGACCGGCAGTTCGGTGGCGGCGAGGAGTTCCTTGGCGCGGCCCAGCCGGATGGAGAGGAGATAGTCCTTGGGCGAGCAGCCCGCGCCGCGCCGGACGGCGGTGCGCAGCTCGGCGGGGGTCATGCCGTGGCGGGCGGCGTGTTCGGCGACGGTGAGCGGGAGGAAGGCGTCCCGGGCCAGCGCGGCGAGGACGGGGTCCCCGGCGGGGTTGGTGTCGGCGCGGGCCCGGCGCAGCGCGACCAGCAGCTCATGGACGGCGGCGGAGGTCTCGACCTCCAGGAGGGGGTTGCCCCGGCGGGCGGCGCGGGCGATCCGGCCGATGACGGAGCGGGGTCCGGCGCAGTCGCGGAGCGGGACCACGGTGCGCTCGGTGTCGATGTAGCCGAGTTCGGTGTACGTGGTGACGGCGGGTCCGGTGAAGTCGACGAAGCTCTCGTCCCAGCCGCCGGGGTCGGGGCCGTAGTGGTGCCGTTCGCCGGGCCGCAGCCAGAGCAGGGCGGGGGCGGCGATCCCGGTGCGGCGGCCGTCGGTGCCGATGGTCCAGCCGCCTCCGGCGCTGATGACGACGGCGACATGGTGGTCGAGGGCGCGGGGGCCGACGGCGGGCAGCGTGCCGTGCTGGAGGCCCACGCCGAGGCAGACCAGGCCCAGCCCGTGGTGGACGGGTCCGGGGGTGAAGTAACGCATCCAGGTGTGGTACATCCGCCTCTGCCCCGCTCCCGGCCGATGCGACGGCCTCTGTCCGCGCGCCGGCCGTACCGCCCATGGCTCGTCCACGGCCCGGTGCGAGCTTGCGTCCAAACAGCGCCGATCTTTGTCCATGGACCGGCCCGCCGCCAGAGCCGAAGGTGGGGCAATGGCGGATTTCTGTGTGGGCGAGAAGGACTTTCTGCTGGACGGGCGGCCGGTGCGGCTGCTGTCGGGGGCGCTGCACTACTTCCGGGTGCACGAGGAGCAGTGGGGGCACCGGCTGGCGATGCTGCGGGCGATGGGGCTGAACTGCGTCGAGACCTATGTGCCGTGGAATCTCCATGAGCCCGCGCCGGGTGAGTACCGGGATCCGGAGGCGCTGGGCCGGTTCCTGGACGCGGCGCGGGCGGCGGGGCTGTGGGCGATCGTCCGCCCCGGCCCGTACATCTGCGCCGAGTGGGAGAACGGGGGGCTGCCGCACTGGCTGACCGGTCCGCTGGGGCGGCGGGTGCGCACCGCCGACGAGGCGTTCCTCGGCCCGGTGGAGCGCTGGTTCGCCCGGTTGCTGCCGCAGGTGGTGGAGCGGCAGATCGACCGGGGCGGGCCGGTGCTGATGGTGCAGATCGAGAACGAGTACGGCAGTTGGGGCACCGACGGCGGCTATCTGCGGCGGATCGAGGGGGCGCTGCGCTCCTCGGGGGTGACGGTGCCGCTGTTCACCTCGGACGGGCCCGAGGACCACATGCTGACCGGGGGTTCGGTGCCGGGGGCGCTGGCGACGGTGAACTTCGGCTCGGGTGCGGCGGCGGCCTTCCGCACCCTGCGGCGGCACCGGCCGTCGGGGCCGCTGATGTGCATGGAGTTCTGGTGCGGCTGGTTCGACCACTGGGGCGACGAGCCCGCGGTCCGGGATCCGGCGGCGGCGGCACAGGCGCTGCGGGAGATCCTGGAGTGCGGTGCCTCGGTCAATGTCTATATGGCGCACGGCGGCACCAGCTTCGGCGGCTGGGCGGGGGCGAACCGTTCCGGCGAGGTGCAGGACGGCTCGCTGGAGCCGACCGTCACCTCGTACGACTACGACGCCCCCGTCGACGAGGCCGGCGGGGTGACCGAGAAGTTCCGGCTCTTCCGCGAGGTGCTGGCGCCGTACGCGGAGGGGCCGCTGCCGCCGGTGCCGCCCGCGCCGCCCCGGCTGGCGGCGCCGGTGGCCGTGCGGCCCGGGGTGTGGACCCCGCTGGCGGCGGTGGCCGACGCGCTGGGCGGCCCGGAGCACACCGGCGCCCTCCCGCCCTCCTTCGAGGAGCTGGATGTCGACCGGGGCCTGGTGCGTTATCGGGTACGGGTCCCCGGGCCGCGCCGCCCCTACCCGCTGCGGGCGCCCGGGGTGCGGGACCGTGCGGTGGTGTACGTCGACGGGGAGCGGGCGGGGGTGCTGAGCGAGGACCACGACACCCTCCCGGAGCCGGTGGCCGGCCCGGCCGAGGTGGAGCTGTGGGTGGAGTCGCTGGGCCGGGTCAACTACGGCCCCCGGGTGGGCGAGCCGAAGGGACTGCCCGGGGGGCTGCTGCACGAGCGCCAGTTCCTGCACGGGGTACGGGCCCAAGGGCTGCGGCTGGACTCCTTCACCGGCCCGGCGGTGGCGGCGCTGGACGGCGGACCGGTGACGGGCCGGGCGCCGGGGCTGTACCGGGCCTCGGCGACGGTGACGGGCGCCGGTGACGCCCGGCTGGGCCTGCCGGGGTGGGGCAGGGGCTTTGTCTGGGTCAACGGCTTCTGTCTGGGCCGGTACTGGTGGGTGGGGGCGCAGGACGCCCTCTTCGTGCCGGGTCCGGTGCTGCGGGAGGGGGAGAACGAGGTGTGGGTGCTGGAGCTGGAGGAGTCGGGGGACGGGATCTCGCTGACACCCGCCGGCTGAGCGCCGGCCGGCTGGGCCCCGGGGACCTCGACGGCGATCTGCCACCCGCAGGGTCTGTACGGGCCGGTCAACGCCGTGACCGAGCGGTAACGAACCCCGGCGGAGGGGCGGGAAGCCCCGCCCCTCTGCCCCGGGGGGAAGTGGCAGAGAGACGGGGCGGCTCGGTGGCGGCCGGGGCTCCACGCGCCGCCGGCCTCTCGGGTCAGACCTCGCGGACCTCGAAGGAGTCCAGGACGAACTCCGCGCCCCAGGCGTCACCGGTCTTGCGCAGGCCCACCCAGCTCTCGCCCTCCCCGGGGGCGGTGAACTCGTACTCCCAGAGCGTCGGCGCGGTCGCCACCGGCACCGGGACCCGGTCGGTCTCGCGGTCGTCGACGCCGGTCACCCAGGCGTACTGGCCGGCGCGTTCGTTCTCGTACCGGAAGGCGACCCGGTAGCGGCGGCCCGGCTCGAAGCGGACCAGGTGCTGGACGGTCCGGTAGACCAGGCCCTGGTTCTCGCCGCGTGACTTGAGCGACTCGGTGCCGTCGATGACATCGTCGATCGCCTTGCCGTTCCAGCCCCGCTGGGTGTAGGGGGCGTGCCGCTGGGCGATGTGGGTGCGCGGGTCGGTGGCGCCGCCCGCGTCGCCCTTGACGAAGACGCCCCAGCCCTGGGGGACGTTCTCGAAGTTCTCGTACGCGACGGTGCCGGGCCGGGTGGTGCGCCGCCCGGGGACGACCCGGAGGTTGTCGAAGCGGATCCGGGCCGTCCCGGGTGCCGCGCGCAGTTCCAGATCGGTGGGGCCGCCACCCTCGGGGACGGTGAACCAGGTGAACATCCGCTGGAAGCGGGTGCCGTGCTTGCGGTCGGCGGCGACCTGGTTGACGGCGGTGGAGACATCGGTCCAGTTGGTCGCGGTGACCCCGTCGGCGGTACGGACCACCAGGCTCGCCCGGCGCCGCTCCCCCGCGCTCTCCCCCACCTCGACCTGGACGGAGGCGGCATAGGTGCCGGGCCGCAGCCGGTGCAGCCGCTGGCCGACCGAGGCGGTGCCCGCGCCGATCACCAGTTCATGGTCGCCGAGGGCGCTGCGGACGACCGAGGCGTCCCCGGCGACCTCCCAGCCGTCCAGGGAACCGGCGCAGAAGCCGGGGTCGTACAGCGGGGTGCCCTGCCCCCAGCGGGGGTCGGCCGGCGGGCGGACCCGGGTACGGAAGAGCACATAGGGCTGGTCCGGGTCGGCGTCGACGGTCACCCGGCCGGAGCGGACCGGCAGGCTCCGCTCGTAGACCCGGCCCTGGTCGGTGAGGCGGTAGAGGGCCACCTCGGACTCGCCCGCCCAGCCGCGCGGCAGCCGCCAGGTGCTGGTGCCGCCGGCCGGGTTCCAGTGGTAGAGCTTCGGCGGGTCCAGCGCCCGGCGCGGCTCCCAGGGCAGCAGATAGCGGCCGTCCTCGTAGACCGTGCGGCCGTCGGTGACGATGGTGCGCACCCCGTCGTGGTCGCCGACGGAGGTGGCGCCGGGGCCGAAGAAGGTGATCTCGTGGTCGGTCCACTTCTTGATGGGCCGGGCCTGGAGGTACTTCGCGGGCAGCGACTCGGTCCAGATCAGCCGGTAGAAGACGGTCCAGTCGGTCTTGCCGACCCAGCCCTCGAAGTTCCCGGTGCGCGGGATGCCGAGGAGGGTGGGCCAGCGGTCGGCGAAGACGTCCTTCTGGTGGTTGCGGACGAAGCGGATGAGCCGGGAGTTGATGCCCCGGGAGGTGTCGGGGCCGTAGTCGGTCTCGGTGGCCCAGTGCGCCCAGAGGGCGGAGCGCTCCAGCCCGTGGCCCCACTCGGTGGTGATCTGCCAGCCCTGCTCGCGCAGCGCCCGCTGGAGGCGGTCGGAGGTCCAGCCGGACTCCCGGAAGACATCGATGTAGAGGGTGTTCAGCGCGGGGTGGGTCTCGGCCCGCAGATCGGCGAAGCGCCGGATCACATCACCGCTGACCAGGTCGCGGCGCTGGTCGATGCGGTACGACTGGTCCAGCCAGTCCCACTGCTTGTTCTCCTTGTCCACCAGCGTCTCGGAGAAGGCGCGGGCGACCGGGTAGGACTCGGTGCAGTTGACATGGACTCCGAAGTCGCTGTTCCACTTCCGGCCCTCGCGCAGCAGGGTGTTGAGGTCGGCGAGTCCGCCCGCGCGCCGGTTGTGGTTGCCCGCGTAGTCGGGGTGGGCCGAGTCGTGCCCCTCGGACTGGTAGCCCTTGAGGAGGGTGTACTGCCGCAGCCCGTCGGTGGCCAGATGGATCCGCTTCACCTGGTCGAGGGTGGCCAGAAAGGGGTTGGTCGCCTGGGAGGCGAAGTTGAAGGGGATGTGCGGGACCACCCGCAGATGCTGGTCGTCGGCGCCGAGCGGGTCGACCATGATGTCCCGGAAGGCGATGGCGGCGTCCTGCCAGTCGACGATCCCGTCGCCGTTGCGGTCGCCGGTGATGACCACGGTGGCGTACGGCAGCGGTTCGGTCTGACCGACGGGGGCGGTGGCGGCGCGGTGGGTCCACTCGCCGGGGGTCAGCCGGGCCTCCACGCGGCCGTCGTACGCCACCAGGCGCCGCCAGAGCCGGCCGTTCTCCCAGGTGGTGCCCGCCGCGCCGGTGGGCCTGTCGTAGACGGTATTGGTCTCGATCGCACCGCCGAGCCGGTCGTGCGCGACGACGGCGTAGGCGCAGCCGGTGGGCCGGTCCTCGGTGGGGGTGCCGGGGAGGGGCCGGACCAGGGTGTCGCCGTCGCCCGCCTTGTCCAGCTGGATCCGGGCGGCGAGCAGGACGGCGCCCGGCTGGTCGTCGCGGACGGAGAGCAGGGC
The DNA here is from genome assembly GCF_040299965.1 of Streptomyces sp. NPDC000594. Classification (NCBI taxonomy): domain Bacteria; kingdom Bacillati; phylum Actinomycetota; class Actinomycetes; order Kitasatosporales; family Streptomycetaceae; genus Streptomyces; species Streptomyces sp. NPDC000594. The sequence goes on from NZ_JBEPCY010000008.1 coordinate 84,696, forward strand.
GAGGCCGGGGAGCCGGAGGGTGCCGACCCGCAGGGTGTCGGTGTCCGCGATGCGGGTGACCCGCCAGTGGACGGTACGGCCGGTCACCCGGATCTCGACATCGATCTCGGTGGGGCCGAAGGCGAGGGTGTACGCGGCACGGTCGCGGCGGGTGCGGGCGGTGACCCGTCCCGGGGAGCGCTCGACGGAGTCGATCAGGACGGAGGTGACCGGTTCCCGCTGTCCGTGGAGGACCGCCCCGGTGGCGCGGTCGGTGTACGAGACGATGCGCGGGAAGCCGCTGTCGACCCGGACCTCCAGCTCCGGGGAGCGGAGCACCGCCTCGGCGGAGGGGGCGGCGAGGGCGGGTGCGCCGGTGCCCAGGGCGGCACCCGCTCCGGCCAGGGCGGTGGCCGCCACGACGGTCCTGCGGCTCGGGCCGGCCTCCGGTATGTGCACGGGTCTCCTCCTCCAGGCGGCGGATCCGGTCGGCGCCCGGGGCCCGCCGGTCCCGGGCGTCCGGGCGGCGGCCGGGGGATCCGGATCACGGCGGTGGTCTCAGGGACAATCTGCGGCCGGAGCGGTGCGGGGCCCATGGACAAAGCGGGGGCAGATGTTGGACTTACGGAGCCCCGGGCCGCGGTGACGGGGGCGGCAGGAGCCGCGGGGCCCCGGGGACGAGGGCCCCGGGGACGCCGGGCGCGGGCATGCGGCGGGCCCCCGGCCGCCCGCCGTGGGGCGGGTGACCGGGGGCCCGGGAATCCGCGGTGCCGTCGGACCGGAGTGTGCCGTCGGATCAGAGCGTGGCGGCGGCGGCGCGGATCTGGGCGGCGAAGGTGGAGACCTCGGCGTAGACACCGGGCCGGTTCGGCCGGGCGCAGCCCTCGCCCCAGCTCACGATGCCGACCTGGATCCAGGCGCCCGCGTTGTCACGGCGGAACATCGGGCCGCCGGAGTCACCCTGGCAGGTGTCGACGCCGCCCTGGGTGTAGCCCGCGCAGATCTCCTCACCGGCGACCAGAGTCGGGTAGGAGCTACTGCACGAGGCGTCCGACACGAACGGGACGGTCGCCTTCAGCAGATAGCGCTGCTGGGCGCCGCCCTCCCGGGCCGAGCCCCAGCCGGCCACGGTGAAGGTGCCGGTGTTGTACTCGGTGGAGTCGGCGATGTTGAGGGTGGGCAGGTTGATCGGCTGGGCGAGCTTGACCAGGGCCCAGTCCTTGCCGGTTCCGTTGTAGCCGGGGGCGCGGTAGACCTTGGTGGAGCGGACCCGGACGGCGCTGGCGCTGTTGAGGTCGACCACCCCGGCGGTCGCGGTGATGCTGGTGTTGTTCCCGGTGGCGGGGACACAGTGCGCGGCGGTGAGGACGATCTGCTGGGTGAGCAGGGAGCCGCCGCAGCCCATGGAGAGCCGGACCATGAAGGGGAACTCGCCCTGGGCGGCGCGCTGCCCGCCGACGACGGGCGGCGCCGGCGAGGAGGCCGCGGCGGAGGCGGACGAGGGCTGGAGACTGACGGCCGCGAGGACGGCGGCGCCGGCGACGGCACACCTCTTGAGCGTACGGAGAAGGTTCAACGGTCTGCCCTTCGTGGGGGGTTGGGAACCGGTGGAACAACGGGAGGTTACTGACGGGAACATGACAGAACAACAGGACGGAAGGGACCAATTTCTGTCATGGGCCCGACAATCAGATGATCGGGATTATGGGCAGTGGGTGACCCGGGCCACAAGGATCGTTTTTCGGCCAGGCGCGGGAACGACCGCTCCGGGACCGCGTCTGCGGCACCGTCACAGGGGGCTCGTACGCCCCTGGGGCACCAGGGATCCGGCGGGGGCGACCGTACAGTGGAGAGCGGGCCGACCGTCGTCGCCGAGGCGGTCCAGGGGTGCGCCGGGGGTACATCGGGAATGCCGCGGGGGTGCGGCGGGATGCTTCGGGGGAGGTGCGGAGGATGACGCGACCGGGCGAGGTGGTCCGGGGCTATCCGCATCTCGACACGGTGCGGGCCGCGATCACCGCGCTCTACCGGCGGCTCTCCCCCGAGGGCGTGCTCGCCTACGCGCCCAGCGTCCTCCCGGCGGAGGTGGCCTTCGACGACCGGGACGACCTGCACCTCGGGGTGCAGCGGGTGGCCGGGGCGCTGGTGCGCCATCTGCGGCTGCCCCAGGCCCGGATGATCGTGGGCTTCCGGGAGATGACCCATGCCGCGACGGTGGAACTGACCGCCGGGCCGGAGTACTTCATCGAGCTGAACGACCGCTTCCGGAACCATCGCCGGGACATCGGGGCGGCGCTGGCCCATGAGATCACCCATGTCCTGCTGCACCGGCTCGATCTGTCGTTCCCCGGCACCCGGCGGAACGAGATCCTCACGGACACCGCGACCACCTATCTGGGCGCGGGCTGGCTGCTCCTGGACGCGTTCCGGGAGTCCCGGCTGAGCAGCCAGAAGCTGGGCTATCTGACGCCGGAGGAGTTCGGCTATGTCCTCGCCAAGCGGGCGCTGGCCTTCGACGAGGACCCCGCGCCGTGGTTCACCAGTCCGCAGGCGTACACCGCGTACACCCAGGGGCGTGCGCTGGCCCTGCGGGACCTACGGCAGCCGCCGTTGACGACGGCGGGCCGGACGGGCCGCGTCCGCTACGCCCGGGACCGGCGGTACGCGGCCCGGTACGGCGGGCGCGCACCGGCGGGCGACCGGCCGGGCTTCCCGGGGCCCGCCCGCGCTCCCTGGCTCCCGGGTGGCCCGGGAGCCGGCGAGCACCCGGGGTACACCTTCGAGCCGGGCGAGAACGCGCTGCGGGTCTCCTTCCCCTGCCCCGTCTGCCATCAGCGCATCCGGCTGCGGGTCCAGGGCCGGGTCCGGGCGCGGTGCGGGGTGTGCGGGTCGATCCTGGAGTGCGATACCTAGGTCGTCTCTTTCGGATCTTGCCGGGCTCGCCGTCAGGGAGCAGGCGGGCGGGCGCCGTAGACCGGGCGGGGCTCGGTGGCGCGGGTGAGCAGGGCGCGGGCCGCCGGGCCCACGGTGGCGGGGGTCCAGCCGGGGCCGGGGCCGGGGGCCGTGGCGGTGGGGCCCGGGTGCCAGCCCTCCATGACGGTGACCCGGCCCGCCTCCGCCTCGAAGACCCGGCCGGTGACCCCGGCGCTGTCGGCGGAGCCCAGCCAGACCACCAGCGGGGACACCTCATCGGGCCGGGCGGTGAGCCCGGCGAAGGTGCCCTCCGTCATCCGGGTACGGGCCGCCGGGGCGATGGCGTTGACCTGGACGCCATAGGGGGCCAGCTCGGCGGCGGCGACCAGGGTGAGGGCGACGACCGCGGCCTTGGCGGCGGCGTAGTTGCCCTGCCCCACACCGCCCAGCAGACCCGCGCCGGAGGTGGTGTTGACGACCCGGGCGGCGGCCGGACGGCCCTCCTTGGCCAGGGTGCGCCAGTACGCGGCGGCCTGGCGCAGCGTCAGGAAGTGGCCCTTGGCGTGGACCCGCAGCACCGCGTCCCAGTCGTCCCCGGTGAGGTTGACCAGCATCCGGTCCCGCAGGAAACCGGCGTTGTTGACCAGGGTGTCCAGCCGCCCATAGGTGTCGAGGGCGGTGGCGACGAGGGAGGCGGCCCCCTCCTCGGTGGCGATGTCGCCGGTGTGGGCGACGGCGTCGCCGCCCGCCGCGCGGATCTCCTCGGCGACGGTGTGCGCGGGGCCGTCCGGGCCATCGGCGCGGCCCCAGCCGTCGAGGGCGGTGCCCAGGTCGTTGACGACGACCCGCGCCCCCTCGGCGGCGAACGCCAGGGCATGGGCGCGGCCGAGCCCCCGGCCGGCGCCGGTCACCACGACCACCCGGTCCCGGCGGCCGTCCGCCGCCGGTGTCGTCCCGTTCATCGGTCCTCCCGGTGTGCTGTCGCGGCGTCGAGGAAGGCGGGCCGCTCACCGCCGCCGTGCAGCTGGAGCGAGGCGCCGGTGATGTATCCGGCGCGTTCGGAGGCGAGGAAGACGGCCGCCTCGCCGACCTCGTCCGGTTCGGCGAGCCGCCCCAGCGGGACGGTGCGGGCCACGGCCGCGATCCCGGCGGCGTCGCCGTAGTGCAGATGGGCGCGTTCGGTCCGGACCATGCCCAGGACCAGGGTGTTGACCCGGACCTCGGGGGCCCATTCGACGGCCATGGAGCGGGCCAGGCTCTCCAGCCCGGCCTTGGCCGCCCCGTACGCGGCCGTCCCCGGCGAGGGCCGCCCGCCGCTGACGCTGCCGATCATCACGATGGAGCCCCGGGCGGCGCGCAGATACGGGTACGCGGCGAGCGAGACGGTGAGCGGGGCGAGCAGATTCAGCTCCACCACCCGTGCGTGCCGGGCCGGGCCGCCCTCGCCGAGCGGGCGGAAGGGGGTGCCGCCCGCGTTGTTGACCAGGGTGTCCAGCCGTCCGTGGCGGCGTACGACGGTGGCAAGGAACTCCTCGACGGCATCGGGGTCCCGCAGCTCGACCCGGTGGAACTCGGCCCCCGCGACACCGCGGGCCGAGGGGCCCCGGGGCGGCGGACGGAACCGCCCCCCGCCGGGCCGGGGCCCCGGGGCAGCCGGGGCGGCCGGGGCGGCCGGGGCGGCCGGGTCGTCCGGGGGGTGGCGAGCGCAGATGATCACATGGGCGCCGGTCCGCAGAAAGGCGCGGGTGAGGCCCGCACCGACACCCCGGGTGCCTCCGGTGACGACCACGACTCTCCCGTCCGGCCCCATCCGCTGCTACCTTCCGACCTAACAAACGTTTGGTGGAAAGGTAGCTGATCCTCCTATGGGTGTCTCCACCACCGACCCGGCCGACGGAATCCGCCGGGTCACCGTCGACCACCCGCCCGTCAACGCCCTTCCGGCGCACGGCTGGCACGCGCTGGCCGACGCGGTCCGCGCGGCGGGCCGGGACCCCGCCGTCCGCTGTGTGGTGCTGGCCGCCTCGGGCCGGGGCTTCAACGCCGGGGTGGACCTCAAGGAGATCCAGCGGGACCCCGGCCATGACGCCCTGCTCGGGGCCAACCGGGGCTGCGCGGACGCCTTCGCCGCCGTGTACGAGTGCGAGGTCCCGGTGGTCGCGGCCGTCCAGGGCCACTGTCTCGGCGGCGGGATCGGACTGGTGGGCAGCGCGGACGCGGTCGTCGCCGCCGAGGACGCCGTCTTCGGCCTCCCCGAGCTGGACCGGGGCGCCCTCGGCGCCGCCACCCATCTCGCCCGGCTGGTACCGCCGCAGCTGATGCGGGCCCTGTACTTCACCTCCCGTACCGTCACCGCCGCCGAACTGCACCGGCACGGCGCCGTCTGGCGGGTGGTGCCGCGCGCCGCCCTCGCCGCCGCCGCGCTGGAGCTGGCGGCGGAGATCGCCCGCAAGGACGGCACCCTGATCCGCCTCGCCAAGGCGGCGATCAACGGCATCGACCCCGTCGACATCCGCCGCGCCTACCGCTTCGAGCAGGGCTTCACCTTCGAGGCCGCGCTCAGCGGCGTGGCCGGCCGGATCCGCGACACCTTCGGCACGGGCACGGGCACGGGCACGGCCGCAGCGGATACCGGAGCGGCGGGCACGGCGGATCCGGCCGGGGGGAGTAAACCGTGACCGACAAGACCATGACCCCCGACGAGGCCGTCGGCCGGCTCCGCAGCGGCATGACCCTCGGCATCGGCGGCTGGGGCGCCCGCCGCAAGCCCATGGCACTGGTCCGGGCGCTGCTCCGGTCCCCGGTCACCGATCTCACCGTGGTCTCCTGCGGCGGCCCCGATGTGGGCCTGCTCGCCGCCGCGGGCCGGATCCGCCGGCTGGTCACCCCCTTCGTCACCCTGGACTCCGTACCGCTGGAACCGCACTACCGGGCCGCCCGCGAACACGGCACCCTGGCCCTCACCGAACTCGACGAGGCGATGTTCCTGTGGGGGCTGCGCGCCGCCGCGTACCGGCTGCCGTTCCTGCCGCTGCGGGCCGGGCTCGGCTCGGACGTCCTGCGGATCAACCCGGAGCTGCGTACCGTGGTCTCGCCGTACGAGGACGGCGAGGAGTTCATCGCCGCGCCCGCGCTGCGGATGGACGCGGCGCTGGTCCACCTCAACCGCGCCGACCGGCGGGGCAACGCCCAGTACCTGGGCCCCGACCCGTACTTCGACGATCTGTTCTGCGAGGCGGCCGACACCGCCTATGTCAGCTGCGAACGGCTGGTGGACGGGTTCGCGGGCGCGGTGCCGCAGACCCTGCTGGTCTCCCGGCACCGGGTGACGGGTGTGATCGAGACCCCCCGGGGCGCCCACTTCACCTCCTGTGCCCCGGACCACGGCCGCGACGAGGAGTTTCTGCGGATGTACGCGACCACCCCCTGGCCGGAGTTCGCCGGGCGCTTCCTCGCCGGCGACGAGGCCGACTACCACCGGGCCGTCGCGGAGTGGCGGAAGGAAACGGAAACAGAACGGGACCGGCGGGAAGACCGGCGGACGGAGCGGACCCGATGACCGCGCGGACAGACGGCGGGACCGGCGGCGGGACAGGTGACGGGGCGGGGGCAGGGGCCGGGGCGGGGGCCGGGGGCCCGGCCTCCCGGGCCGAACAGGCCGTGGTCGCCTGCGCGGACGTCTGGCGCGGCGACGGCGAGATCCTCGCCGCCCCCATGGGGCTGATCCCCTCCCTCGGCGCCCGGCTGGCCCGCCGGCTCTTCGCCCCCGATCTGCTGCTCACCGACGGCGAGGCCCTGCTCGTCGGGGACGACGGGGAGCTGGAGGGCTGGCTCCCGTACCGCCGCCATCTGGCCCTCGTCACCGGCGGACGGCGCCATGTGATGATGGGCGCCAGCCAGCTCGACCGCTTCGGCAACCAGAACATCTCCTGTGTGGGCCCCTGGGAGCGGCCCGCGCGCCAGCTCCTGGGGATGCGCGGGGCGCCCGTCAACACCCTCAACAACCCGGTCAGCTACTGGATCCCCCGCCACTCCCCCCGGGTCTTCGTCCCCCGGGTCGACCTGGTCTGCGGCGTCGGCAACGACCGGGCCCGGGAGGCGGGCCCCGCCGCGACCCGCTTCCACCGGCTGCGCCGGGTGGTCACCGATCTCGCCGTGCTGGACTTCGCCACCCCCGACGGCGCCCTGCGGCTGGCCTCCACCCACCCCGGGGTCACCGCCGCCGAGGTCCACGCGGCGACCGGCTTCGACCTCGCCGTCACCGGCCCGGTCCCCGCCACCCGGGAGCCCACCGGGCCGGAGCTGCGGCTGATCCGGGAGGTCCTCGACCCCCGGGGGCTGCGCGAGCGGGAGCTGGGGGCGAGGCGCTGATGGAGACGGCGCTGACCCGGCTCACCGGGGTGCGCCACCCCGTGGTGCAGACCGGAATGGGCTGGGTGGCCGGGCCCCGGCTGGTCACGGCCACCGCCGAGGCGGGCGGGCTCGGCATCCTGGCCTCCGCCACCCTGACCGTGCCCGAGCTGCGGCGGGCGGTGCGCGCGGTCCGCTCCCGTACCGCCGCCCCCTTCGGGGTCAATCTGCGCGCCGACGCCGAGGACGCCCGCGCCCGGGTGCGGATCATCGTGGAGGAGGGGGTACGGGTGGCGTCCTTCGCCCTCGCCCCGACCCGGGAGCTGATCGCGGAGCTGAAGGACGCGGGGGTGGTGGTGATCCCCTCCGTCGGGGCCCGCCGGCACGCCGAGAAGGTGGCCGCCTGGGGCGCCGACGCGGTGATCGTGCAGGGCGGCGAGGGCGGCGGCCACACCGGCGAGGTGGCCACCAGTGTGCTGCTGCCGCAGGTGGTGGACGCCGTACCGCTGCCGGTGGTCGCGGCGGGCGGCTTCCGGGACGGCCGGGGGCTGGTGGCGGCGCTGGCCCTGGGCGCCGCCGGGATCGCCATGGGCACCCGCTTCCTGCTGACCTCGGACTCACCGGTCCCGGACGCGGTGAAGGCCCGCTATCTGGCGGCGGGGGTCGGGGATGTGACGGTCACCACCGCCGTCGACGGGCTGCCGCACCGGATGCTCCGCACCGAACTGGTCCGCTCCCTGGAGGGGCAGGGCCGGGCCCGGACCCTGCTGCGCTCGCTGCGCCACGCGGCGGCCTTCCGCAGGCTCTCCGGGACGGGCTGGGCCGCACTGCTCCGCGAGGGCCGGGCGATGCGCCACGGCCGGGAGCTGAGCTGGGGGCAGACCCTGCTCGCGGCCAACACCCCGATGCTGCTGCGGGCGGCCATGGTGGAGGGGCGCACGGATCTCGGGGTGATGGCGGCGGGACAGGTCACGGGGGTGATCGAGGACCTGCCGAGCTGTGCGGAGCTGATCGCCTCGGTCATGGCGGAGGCGGAGACGGTGATCCGCGACCTCCCCGGCCGGTAGGGCCCGCCGGAGCCGGTAAAGGCCTCCCGGGGTGGCGGGGCACCGGCCTCCGCTCACCCCGTACGGGCCCCCTGGCCGGAGGGGGCCAGGGCGAGCACCGCGAAGGCCGAACCACGGATGATCAGCGCGCCCAGCACGATGGTCAGCGGCCCGTCGCTCGCCAGCCCCTGGTCGTACCGGTCCGCGATCCAGTCGAGACCCCACAGCACCAGACCGTCCTGGAGCACGCCCAGCGCGCCGAAGACCAGCAGCCCGACCGGGTCCATCCCCCGTACATCGTGCGGGTACACGCTCACCAGCCGCACCAGCACCGCGAACCAGAGGGCGACGACGACGGTGGTCCAGACCGGGGGATAGCCGCCGGCCGGGGAGAGCCCGGGAAGCAGAACGACCGCCGCGATCACGCCGAGCAGCGTCCCGTACCGGCCGGGATTCTTTCTCTTTCCTGTCATGATTAATCGTTTCATCGGGGCAGGAAGTCCGGGAAGTACTTCCGGACCATCACCGGAATCCGGACCCGGGTCCGGTACGACGGGACGCCCGGCGGCGGCCCACCGGAGCACCCGGGGGGACGCAATTGGCGTACCCGGGGCGGCGTGACCGGAGCACCCGGGGCGACGCGACCGGCGGGGACACACCCGCGCACATTCCCGGCAATCTTCTGTTCGTGTCGGTCGCAGTTCTGTCCGGGGAAGAGATCTTCCCGCCCTATTGGTACCGCTGTCACCGAAGGTATGTCCCTGATCACTGATTTCGGCACAATGCCCCTCATGACAACTACCGCTGCCACCACGGCAGTCACCCCCCGTGAGCTGTGGACCCTGTTCGAGCCGATCCATGCCGTCACCTACTTCTCCCCCGAGGCCGTGACCGCTTTCGAGGAGGCGGGTCTGCGCGGCTTCTGGCGCGGCTACTTCGCCGGACGGTCGGCCCCCCTCGGCACGGTGGGCCCGGAGCCGGTCGCCGCGGCCTTCTGCTCGTTCGCGCCGTCGATGGTGGCCCAGTCCCTGCCCGCGGTCTGGGAGGTCATCAGCCCCGAACAGGCCCTGGAGGTACGGCGGGCGGGGGCCCGCGCCGCGCTCGCCCGGCTGCTCGCGGACCGCGACGACGAGGTGGAGCGGGCGGGCGGGGCGCTGGCCGTCGCCGTGGAGGCGGCCGAGGCCACCGGGCGCCCGCTGACCGCGGCGAACCGGGCCATCGGCGCGCCCAAGGACCCGCTGGACCTGCTCTGGCACTCGGCCACGGTGCTGCGCGAGCACCGCGGGGACGGGCATGTGGCGGCCCAGGTGGCGGCCGATCTCGACGGCTGCGAGATCCTGGTGCTGCGGGTCGGCATCGATCTGCCGCGCAGCGAACTCCAGCCCTACCGGGGCTGGACCGACGAGGAGTGGGAGGCCGCCGAGGCCCGGCTGACCGGGCGGGGGCTGCTGACGCCGGACGGGAAGGCCACGGACGCGGGCCGGGCGGTCCTCGCCGGGATCGAGGAGGCGACGGACCGGGCGGCGGCCCGCCCCTGGGCCGCGGTGGACACCGTACGGCTCCGTCAGGCCCTGGAGCCGCTGGCGCGGACGGTGGCACGGACCCTGCGCTTCCCGAATCCGATCGGGCTGCCGGAGAGCACCGGGGGCTGAGACCCGGCCCGGGGGCCGTTGCCGCGGGTGTCAGAGCCGTTCGATGACGGTCACATTGGCCTGGCCGCCGCCCTCGCACATGGTCTGGAGCCCGTATCCGCCCCCCGTGCGCTCCAGTTCATGCAGGAGCGTGGTCATCAGCCGGGCCCCCGACGCGCCCAGCGGATGACCGAGGGCGAGGGCGCCGCCGTTGACGTTCACCCGTTCCGGATCGGCGCCGGTCTCCTGGAGCCAGGCCAGGACGACCGGCGCGAACGCCTCGTTGATCTCGACCAGATCGATGTCGGCCATCCGCAGCCCGGTCCTCCGCAGGGCGTGCGCGGTGGCCGGGACGGTGGCCGAGAGCATCCGTATCGGATCCTCGCCCCGTACCGACAGATGGTGGAAGCGGGCGCGCGGGGTGAGCCCATGGACCCGTACCGCCCGCTCATTGGCGATCAGCAGCACCGCCGCGCCGTCGGAGATCTGGGAGGAGCAGGCGGCGGTGACGGTGCCGCCCGGCAGCACCGGGGCGAGGGCGGCCATCCGCTCCGGGGTGGTGTCCCGGCGCGGCCCCTCGTCGGCCGTGACCGCGCCGAGGGGTGCGGTCTCCCGGGCGAAGCGCCCCTCGTCCTGGGCGCGGACGGCGCGGCGGTGGGAGCGGAGCGCGAACTCCTCCTGGGCCTCCCGGGTGATGCCCCACTCCCGGGCGATCTGCTCGGCGCCGTGGAACTGGTCGACCGGGCGGTCCCCGTACCGGGCGCGCCAGCCCGTACTGCCCGCGAAGGGGCCCTCGGTCAGTCCGAGGGGTCCGCCCGCGCCCCGGGCGGAGAAACCGATGGGGACCTGCGACATGTTCTGGACCCCGCCCGCCACCACCAGGTCCTGGGTGCCGGAGAGCACCGCCTGCGCGGCGAAGTGGAGCGCCTGCTGGGACGATCCGCACTGCCGGTCGACGGTGACCCCGGGCACCTCCTCGGGGAGCCCCGCCGCGAGCCATGCCGTCCGGGCGATGTCCCCGGCCTGCGGCCCGACGGTGTCGACACAGCCGAGGATCACATCGTCCACGGCGGCGGGGTCGACACCCGAACGGGTCATCAGCGCGGTGAGCGCGTGCGCGCCCAGATCGGCCGGGTGGACGGCGGCGAGCCCGCCGCGCCGCCTGCCGACGGGGGTGCGGACCGCTTCGACGATGAACGCCTCGGCCATGACGGCTCCTCGGGTCAGGTGCGCGGGGTGTCCCCGCCTTCCGGGGTCCTCGCGCCGCGTACGGCGATCCCGTCCAGCACCATCGACAGATACTGACGGGCGATCTCCTCGGGACGGTGCAGCCCGCCGGGCCGGTACCAGGAGGCGGCCACCCACACCGTGTCGCGGACGAACCGGTAGGTGAGCCGGACATCGAGGTCGGCGCGGAAGGTACCGTCCGCGACCCCGCGCTCCAGGGTGCCGAGCCAGGCCCGCTCGAACCGCTCCTGGGAGGTGGTGAGATAGCCGAACCGGGGCTGGGTGACGAGCTGCCGGGACTCCCGCTGATAGATGGCGACGGCGTCGCGATGCCGGTCGATCTCCCGGAACGACTCCGTGACCAGGGCCTCGATGGTCTCGCGGGGGCCGAGCCCGGCGGCGAGCACCCGGTCGTACCCCTCCCACAGCTCATCGAGGAAGGTGGCGAGGATCTCGTCCAGCATCGACTCCTTGGAGTCGAAGTGGTAGTAGAGGCTGCCCGCGAGCAGGCCCGCCTCGTCGGCGATCCGGCGGACGGTGGTCGCGTTGTAGCCCTGGGCCGCGAACACCTCGGCGGCGACCCGGAGCAGCTCCCGGCGGCGCTCGGGGGTGGCGGCGGGCTGGGTCGTGGGCTTCGCGGGGGGCTGGGTCGCAGACCGGGGCGTGGGCTTCGCCGAGGGCCGGTTCGCGGTCTGGGGCGTGGGCTGGGGTGTGGTCTTTCGCTGGGGCACGGCGTCCATTCTCCGCCCGTCGCCGGGTGCCGGATCACGGATGCCGGCTGCTGACGGAGATCACCTCGCCGGTGAGGTACGAGGTGTAGTCGCTCGCCAGGAAGACGATGGTCTGGGCGATCTCCCGGGGCTCGGCGCAGCGCCCGTACGCCTCCCGTCCGGTCAGCTCCGCGAGGAGACCGGGGGAGGTGACCTTCGCCAGATGGGGGTGGAGGGCGAGGCTGGGGGCGACGGCGTTGACCCGGACGCCGTACTCGGCCGCCTCGACGGCGGCGCACCGGGTGAGCGCCATGACGCCCGCCTTGGCGGCGGCGTAGTGGGCCTGGCCCGCCTGGGCGCGCCAGCCGAGGACGGAGGAGTTGTTGACGATCACTCCGCCCCGGCCGCTCGCCCGGAAGGAGCGCAGCGCGGCGCGGAGACAGCGGAAGGTGCCGTTCAGGGTGACGTCGAGGACCTGCTCCCACTGGGTGTCGGTCATCTCCACCAGGGTGGCGGTGCCGCCGAGCCCGGCGTTGTTGACGACGATGTCCAGGGCGCCGAACTCGGCCTCGGCGCGGGCCATCAGGGCCCGTACCTGCTCCTCGTCGGTGACATCGCAGGGCTGGGCGCGGACCCGGCCGGCACCGTGGACGGCGGCGAGGGCGGTCTCGGTCTCCCGGAGCCGGCGCGGATGGGCGTCGCTGACGAGCACCCGGGCGCCCTCCGCGAGGAAGGCGCGCGCGGTCGCGCCGCCGATGCCCGCTCCGGCGGCGGCGGTGATCACGGCGGTACGGCCCTTCAGGAGGCCATGGCCGGGTACGGGGCGGGCCGCCGTGCGGTCGTCCGTGGTCCCCGGCCGGGCCCGGGTCCGCCCCGGCCGTCCCGTCTCGTCCTGCCCCGTCCCGTCCTGCCCCGCCCCGTCCCGCGCGGGCCTGTCGTCCGTCACAGCGGCACGTTAACCTACCAAACACTTGTTAGGGAAGGATCGTCGCACCGGAAGGCGGGCGCGCGGATGGATCTGGACCTCTCCCCGGAGGACGAGGAGTTCCGGGCGCGGGCCCGGGAGTGGCTGGCGGAACATGTGCCCCGGACACCGCTGCCGTCGCTGGAGACCCGGGAGGGGTTCGCGGCCCACCGCGCCTGGGAGGCCGAGCTGTTCGCGGGCGGCTGGTCGGTGGTCTCCTGGCCGGTCCGGTACGGGGGGCAGGGGGCGGGGATCGTCCGCTGGCTGCTCTTCGAGGAGGAGTACTGGGCGGCGGGCGCCCCCGGCCGGGTCTCGCAGAACGGGATCAGTCTGCTGGCACCCACCCTCTTCGACCACGGGAGCGAGGAGCAGCGGACCCGGGTGCTGCCGTCCATGGCCGACGGTACGACGGTCTGGGCGCAGGCGTGGTCGGAGCCGGAGGCGGGGTCGGATCTGGCCGCGCTGCGCTCCCGGGCGGTGCGCGCCCCGGGCGGCTGGCTGCTGAGCGGGGTGAAGACCTGGTCCTCCCGGGCGGCCTTCGCGGACCGCGCGTTCGGGATCTTCCGTACCGACCCGGCGGCGGAACGGCCCCATCAGGGGCTGACCTGTCTGATGTTCGATCTGCGCGCCCCGGGGGTGACGGTCCGGCCGATCGGGCGGCTGGATGGCCGGCCGGCCTTCGCCGAGATCGCCCTGGACCGGGTCTTCGTCCCGGACGGGGAGGTGATCGGCGAGCCGGGGCAGGGGTGGCGGATCGCGATGTCCACGACGGGGAACGAGCGGGGGCTGACGCTCCGCTCCCCCGGCCGCTACCGTGCGGCGGCGGACCGGCTGGCCGGGCTCTGGCGGGCGTCGGGCGGACCGGCCGAAACCCGGGACCGGGTGGCGGACGCGGTGATCGGGGCGCGCGCGTACACCCTCTTCGCCTGGGCGGGGGCGAGCCGGTTCCTGGCGGGCGGGGCGATCGGCGCGGAGTCCAGTCTGAACAAGGTCTTCTGGTCGGAGTACGACATCGCGCTCCATGAGACCGCCCTGGATCTGCTGGGCGAGGAGGGCGGGTTCGCGGACACCGAGTGGGCCGAGGGGTATGTGTTCGCGCTGGCGGGGCCGATCTACGCGGGGACCAATGAGATCCAGCGGGACATCGTCGCGGAGCGGCTGCTCGGGCTGGGAAAGGGGCTCCGCTGATGAGCGTCGGACCGGGAAAGGGGCACCGCTGATGCGCTTGGGGCCGGGGAAGGGACACCGGTGATGCGTTTTCTGCCGACGGAGGAGCAGCGGGCGTTCGCGGGGACGGTGGGAGCGGTCCTGCGGGCGTCAGCGGCGGGCGGGGGTGCCCCGGCCGCCGCGCGCGCCTGGGCGGCGGGCGACGTGGGGCCGGGCCGGGAGCTGTTCCGGCGGCTGGCGGCGGCGGGGGTGTTCGCGCTGGCGGTGCCGGAGCGGCAGGGCGGCGCCGGGGAGCACCGGGTGGAGCTGGTGCTGGCCTGTGTCGAACTGGGTCGGGCGGCGGCGCCGGGGCCGCTGGTGGAGACGGTGGCGGCGGGGGCGCTGCTGGCGGGGGTGGCGGAGGGGGCGGACACCCGGGGCGGCGGTACGGGTGGGCCCGGCGGCACGACGGTGGACCGGGCGGCGGTGGACCGGGCGGCGGTGGACCGGCTGCTGGCGGGGGTGCTGGCCGGGGCGCCGACCACCCTGGCCCCGCCGGGGGGCTCCGGCCATGCCCTCGACGCGGACACGGCGGACGCGGTGCTGGTCCTGGAGGGGCCCGGGTGCGGGGTGGTGCGGCTCGCGGGCGGGCACGGGCCGTCGCGGGTCTCGGTCGATCCGGTACGGCGGGCCGCCGTCCCCCGGGGCGGCGGCGCCGTGCTCGCCTCGGGCCCCCGGGTGGCCCTCGCGGCGGCCCGCGCCGGGGAGCTGGCCCGGCTGCTCACCGCCGCGCAGTCGCTCGGCGTGGGCCTGGCGCTGCTGGAGCGGACAGTGGCCCATGTCCGCGCGCGTCACCAGTTCGGCCGCCCGATCGCGTCGTTCCAGGCGGTACGGCACCGGCTCGCGGACACCCTCATCGCGATCGAGTTCGCCCGGCCGCTGGTGCACGGGGCGGCGGTCACCGGCGCCCGCGCGGACATCGCGGCGGCGAAGACGGCCGCGGGCGAGGCCGGGTACGCCGCCGCCAGGACCGCGCTCCAACTGCACGGCGCCATCGGCTACACCGACGAGCTGGAGCTGTCGCTCTGGCTGCGCAAGGCGCGACCGCTGCGGGACGCCTGGGGGACGCCGTCCGCGTGCCGGGCGGCGGTCCTGGCGGCCCTCCCCGGGGAGACCCCGCCCGAGGGGGCCCCGCCGGGGGATCCCGGGCGCCCCGCCGGGCCCGCCCCCGGATGAACGCGGACCGGTGAACGCGGGCCTCGTGGACGCGGACCGGCGGGCGCGGGCCGGTGAACGCGGGCCGCTCCAGCGCGGTCTTGACCTCAAGCAAGGTTGAGCCCCGACCGTGGAGCCATGACCTCACGACGGTTCTCGCGTTCGACGCTCACCCTGCTGGTGGTCCTCTTCGGCTATCTCACCCTGCCCATGGGGATGACGGGCACCTCGGTCGCCCTGCCCGACATCGGCCGTGACCTGGATGCCTCGGGCGCCGCCCTCCAGTGGGTGGTCACCGGCTATGTCCTCGCCGCGACCTCGGTGATGCTGGTCACCGGCTCCCTCGGCGACCTCTTCGGGCGGCGCCGGGTGTACGCCACGGGCCTCGGCATCTACGCGGTGGGCACCCTCGCCGGCGCCGGGGCACAGGACATCCTGCTGCTGGACATCGCCCGGACCTTCGCCGGGATCGGCGCCGCCGGGGTGATGACCACCGGTGTGGCGATCCTGGCCGGGATGCACGAAGGGCCCGCGCGGGCCCGGGTCTTCGCCACCGTGGGCACCACCGCCGGTTTCGGCATAGCCATCGGGCCGACCCTCTCCGGCTGGCTGGTCGGCGCCTTCGGCTGGAGGGCCTCGTTCCTCCTCTTCGGCGGCGCGGCGGTGCTGATCCTGCTGCTCACCCGGCTGATGCCGGCGGCGCGCCCCGAGGGGCGGCCGAAGGTCGACCGGCCGGGCGTGGCCACCTTTGTCGCCGGTCTCGCGCTGCTGATGTTCGCGGTCACCCGGGGCGGCGAGTCCGGCTGGGGCAGCGCCCAGGTGCTGGTCCCGCTGCTGCTGGGGATCGGGCTGCTCGCCCTCTTCGTCCGGGTGGAGCGCCGCAGCGACCATCCGGTGCTCGATCTCTCCCTCATCCGGAACCGCACCTTCCGGGGCTGGCTGACCGGGGCCACCTTTGTCGTCCTGGGGTCGACGGGGGTCACGGTCTTCCTGCCGACCTATCTCCAGGGCACCGGGGACCGTTCGGCCTCCGCGACCGGAGTGATCATGCTGCTGCTGACCGTGCCGGTCTTCGTCCTGCCGTCGGTGGCCGGACGGCTGGTCACCTCGTACGGGGTACCGGCCCGGCGGCTGCTGCTGACCTCGCTGCTGCTGTCGGCGGCGGGCAATCTGTGGCTCGCGTCGGTCCTGGCCCCCGACGCCGGTGCCGCGCGGCTCGCCGTACCGCTGCTGCTGATCGGTGTCGCCAACGGCCTGGGCCTGGGACAGATCGACGCCCAGGCGCTGAGCGCGGTGGCGCCGGAGCGGGTGGGCATGGCCTCCGGGCTGCTGAGCACGGCCCGGGGCGGGGCGGGGGCGCTGGCGCTGGCCGGTTTCGGCGCGGCGCTGCTCACCCTGGTGGAGTCCCGGGTGGGCGATCCCGGGCTGGCGGACCGGGTGGCGTCGGGCCGTACCGCCGAGGTGGCGGGCGAGTTCACCGACGCCTGGCAGATCCTGGTGGGGACGGTCGGGGTGACCCTGGCCCTCGCGGCGGTGGTCGTCCACCGGCTGCTGCGGCCCCGCCCGGAGCCCCTGGCGGATCCCGTCGCGGACCCGGAGCCCGAGCCGGTCGGGGCGCCGGGCCGGGCGGCGTGAGCGATACGCGCGCCACGGGCCTTGACCCCCGTACCGCAGACCTCGCACTCCGTACCCGTACCGCAGGCCTCGCACTCCGTACCGCGGACCTCGAAGCCCGCACCACGGGCCTCGCACCCCGTACCGCGGGCCGGAAAAGCCGTACGGCGTCTGCCCTACCGGTCGGGGAAGGGGCAGACGCCGTACTCAGTTCCGTACGCCGTTGTACGGGACGATCAGGGTCCGTCCGGCCGGGCGGGGGCCGCCGGGCCGGACGGAGGGGCGGGTCAGACGGTCAGCGCGCGGTCCGTGGGACGGACCGGGGCGGGCAGCTCGCTGGCACCGGTGAGATAGCGGTCCACCGCACGGGCGGCCGAGCGGCCCTCGGCGATGGCCCAGACGATCAGCGACTGGCCGCGCCCCGCGTCACCGGCGACGAAGACACCGTCGACATTGGTGGTGTACTCGCCGTCGCGGGCGATATTGCCGCGCGCGTCCAGCTCCAGGCCGAACTGCTCGACCAGGCCGTTCGCCTGGTCCGTGCCGGTGAAGCCCATGGCGAGGGTGACCAGCTGGGCCGGGATCCGGCGCTCGGTGCCCGCCTTCTGCGCCGGCTTGCCGTCCTTGAACTCCACCTCCACCAGGTGCAGCGCCTGGAGGTTGCCGTCCGCGTCGCCCTCGAAGTGGGTGGTGGAGACGGAGTAGACCCGCTCGCCGCCCTCCTCGTGCGCGGAGGTGACCTTGTAGAGCATGGGGAAGGTGGGCCAGGGCTGGTTGGTGTTCCGCTCCTCGCCCGGCCGGGGCATGATCTCCAGCTGGGTGACGGAGGCCGCGCCCTGCCGGTGGGCGGTGCCCACACAGTCCGCGCCCGTGTCGCCGCCGCCGATGACCACGACATGCTTGCCCTCGGCGGTGATCGGCGGGGCGATGAAGTCGCCCTCCTGCACCTTGTTGGCGAGCGGCAGATACTCCATGGCGAAGTGGACGCCGTTCAGCTCACGGCCCGGGACGGGCAGATCGCGGGAGACGGTGGCCCCGGCGGCGATGACGACCGCGTCGTAGCGGCGGCGCAGCTGGGCCGCGTCGATGTCCCGGCCGATCTCCACCTCGGTACGGAACTTGGTGCCCTCCGCGCGCATCTGCTCGATACGGCGGTTGATGTGCACCTTCTCCATCTTGAACTCGGGGATGCCGTACCGCAGCAGTCCGCCGATGCGGTCGGCCCGCTCGTAGACGGCGACGGTGTGCCCGGCACGGGTGAGCTGCTGGGCGGCGGCGAGCCCGGCCGGTCCCGAGCCGATGACGGCGACGGTCTTGCCGGAGAGGCGCTCGGGCGGCTGCGGGGTGACGTCCCCGGCCTCCCACGCCTTGTCGATGATGGAGACCTCGACGTTCTTGATGGTGACGGCGGGCTGGTTGATCCCGAGGACACAGGCGGCCTCGCAGGGCGCGGGGCAGAGCCGGCCGGTGAACTCCGGGAAGTTGTTGGTGGCGTGCAGCCGCTCGGAGGCGGCGGACCAGTTCTCGCGGTAGGCGTAGTCGTTCCACTCGGGGATGAGGTTCCCGAGGGGGCAGCCGTTGTGGCAGAACGGAATGCCGCAGTCCATGCAGCGCCCGGCCTGCTTGCTGATGATCGGCAGCAGGGAGCCGGGGACGTAGACCTCGTTCCAGTCCTTGACGCGCTCGCCGGCCGGGCGGGACTGTGCGCCCTGGCGCCCGGTGGTCAGGAAGCCCTTGGGGTCAGCCATTGATCGCCGCCTCCATCATCTTCTCGGTGGTCTCCTGCTCGGAGAGACCGGCCAGCTCAGCGGCGTCCTTGGCGGCGAGCACTGCCTTGTACGTGGTCGGGATGATCTTGCTGAAGCGCTCGGCGGCGGCGGACCAGTCGGCGAGCAGCTTCTCCGCGACGGTGGAGCCCGTCTCCTCCTGGTGGCGGCGCACGACATCGTGCAGCCACTGCCGGTCGGTGTCGTTCAGGGGCTCGACGGCGGAGAGATTTCCGGAGTTGACGTTGTCCCGGTCGAGGTCGATCACATAGGCGATACCGCCGGACATCCCGGCCGCGAAGTTCCGCCCGGTCTCGCCGAGGACGACGGCGTGGCCTCCGGTCATGTACTCGCAGCCGTGGTCGCCGACGCCTTCGGAGACGACGGTGGCGCCGGAGTTGCGGACACAGAACCGCTCACCGGTACGGCCCCGCAGGAAGATCTCGCCGCCGGTGGCTCCATAGGCGATGGTGTTGCCCGCGATGGTGGAGTACTCGGCGAGATGGTCGGCGGCCCGGTCCGGGCGGACGACGACCCGGCCGCCGGAGAGGCCCTTGCCGACGTAGTCGTTGGCGTCGCCCTCCAGCCGGAGGGTGATGCCGCTCGGCACGAAGGCGCCGAAGGACTGGCCCGCCGAGCCGGTGAAGGTGAGGTCGATGGTGTTCTCGGGGAGACCGGCGCCGCCGAACCGCCGGGTGACCTCATGGCCGAGCATGGTGCCGACGGTGCGGTTGATGTTGCGGATCTGGATCTGGGCGCGGACCGGGCGGGCGTCCTCGGCGGAGTCGGCCGTGAGCGCCTCGGCGGCCAGCTCGATCAGCTGGTTGTCGAGCGCCTTGGCCAGCCCGTGGTCCTGCTCGATCAGGGCGTGGCGGACGGCGCCGTCGGGCAGCTCGGGAACGTGGAAGAGCGGGGCCAGCTCCAGGCCCTGGGCCTTGAAGTGGTGGACCGCGCGGGCGGTGTCCAGCAGCTCCGCGTGGCCGACGGCCTCCTCCAGGGTGCGGAAGCCCAGCTCGGCGAGGAGTTCGCGGACCTCTTCGGCGATGAACTCGAAGAAGTTGACGACATACTCGGCCTTGCCGGAGAAGCGCTCGCGCAGCACCGGGTTCTGGGTGGCGATGCCCACCGGGCAGGTGTCGAGGTGGCAGACGCGCATCATGACGCAGCCGGAGACGACGAGCGGCGCGGTGGCGAAGCCGAACTCCTCGGCGCCGAGGAGGGCGGCGATGATGACATCGCGGCCGGTCTTCAGCTGGCCGTCGGTCTGGACCACGATCCGGTCCCGCAGGCCGTTGAGGAGCAGGGTCTGCTGGGTCTCGGCGAGACCCAGCTCCCAGGGGCCGCCCGCGTGCTTGAGCGAGGTCAGCGGGGAGGCACCGGTGCCGCCGTCGTGACCGGAGATCAGGACCACATCGGCATGGGCCTTGGAGACACCGGCGGCGACGGTGCCGACGCCGACCTCGGAGACCAGCTTGACGTGGATCCGGGCCCGGGGGTTGGCGTTCTTGAGGTCGTGGATCAGCTGGGCCAGATCCTCGATGGAGTAGATGTCGTGGTGCGGCGGCGGGGAGATCAGGCCCACGCCGGGGGTGGAGTGCCGGGTCTTGGCCACCCAGGGGTAGACCTTGTGGCCGGGCAGCTGACCGCCCTCGCCGGGCTTGGCGCCCTGGGCCATCTTGATCTGGATGTCATCGGCGTTGACCAGGTACTCGCTGGTGACGCCGAAGCGGCCGGAGGCGACCTGCTTGATGCTGGAGCGCCGCTCCGGGTCGTACAGCCTGTCCGGGTCCTCGCCGCCCTCACCGGTGTTGGACTTGCCGCCCAGCCGGTTCATGGCGATGGCCAGGGTCTCGTGCGCCTCGCGGGAGATCGAGCCGTACGACATGGCACCGGTCGAGAACCGCTTGACGATCTCACTGGCGGGCTCGACCTCGTCCAGCGGGACGGAGTCGCGGTCGGTCCGGAAGCCGAAGAGGCCGCGGAGGGTCATCAGCCGCTCGGACTGCTCGTTGACCCGGTCGGTGTACTGCTTGAAGACGTCGTAGCGACCGCTGCGGGTGGCGTGCTGGAGGCGGAAGACCGTCTCCGGGTCGAAGAGGTGGGGCTCGCCCTCGCGGCGCCACTGGTACTCGCCGCCGATCTCCAGCGCGCGGTGGGCCGGGGCGATCCCGGAGGCGGGGTACGCCTTGGCGTGGCGGGCGGCGACCTCACCGGCGACGACGGCGAGACCCGCGCCGCCGATCTTGGTGGCGGTGCCGTTGAAGTAGGTCTCCACAAAGGCCTCGTCCAGGCCGATGGCCTCGAAGACCTGGGCGCCCCGGTAGGAGGCGACGGTGGAGATGCCCATCTTGGACATGACCTTGAGGACGCCCTTGCCGAGGGCGTAGATCAGGTTGCGGATGGCCTGCTCGGCCTCGATGTCCTGGATGAACGTTCCGGCGCGGACCAGGTCCTCGACGGTCTCCATCGCGAGATACGGGTTGACGGCGGCGGCGCCGTACCCGATCAGCAGGGCGACATGGTGCACCTCGCGGACGTCGCCCGCCTCCACCAGCAGCCCCACCTGGGTGCGCTGCTTGGTGCGGATGAGGTGGTGATGGACGGCGGAGGTGAGGAGCAGGGACGGGATCGGGGCGTGCTCGGCGTCCGAGTGGCGGTCGGAGAGCACGATCAGCCGGGCGCCGTCCTCGATGGCCGCGTCGGCCTCGGCGCAGATGGCGTCGATCCGGTCGGCGAGGGAGTCCCCGCCGCCGCTGACCCGGTAGAGGCCGGAGAGGGTGACCGCCTTCATCCCGGGCATGTCGCCGTCGGCGTTGATGTGGACGAGCTTGGCCAGCTCATCGTTGTCGATCACCGGGAAGGGGAGGGTGACACTGCGGCAGGAGGCCGCGGTGGGCTCCAGGAGGTTGCCCTGCGGGCCCAGCGAGGAGCGCAGGGAGGTGACCAGCTCTTCCCGGATCGCGTCCAGCGGAGGGTTGGTGACCTGCGCGAAGAGCTGGGTGAAGTAGTCGAAGAGCAGCCGGGGGCGCTCGGAGAGCGCGGCGATCGGGGAGTCGGTTCCCATGGAGCCGAGGGGCTCGCCGCCGGTCCTCGCCATCGGCGCGAGGATGACGCGAAGCTCCTCCTCCGTGTAACCGAAGGTCTGCTGGCGGCGGGTGACCGAGGCGTGGGTGTGCACGATGTGCTCCCGCTCGGGCAGGTCCTCCAGCTCGATGGTGCCGGCCTCCAGCCACTCCCGGTACGGCTGCTCGGCGGCGAGGACGGCCTTGATCTCGTCGTCCTCGATGATCCGGTGCTCGGCGGTGTCCACCAGGAACATCCGGCCGGGCTGGAGACGGCCCTTGCGGACCACCCGGGCGGGGTCGATGTCGAGGACGCCGACCTCGGAGGAGAGGACGACCAGGCCGTCGTCGGTGACCCAGTAGCGGCCGGGGCGCAGACCGTTGCGGTCCAGGACCGCGCCGACCTGGACACCGTCGGTGAAGGTGACACAGGCGGGGCCGTCCCAGGGCTCCATCATCGTGGAGTGGTACCGGTAGAAGGCCCGCCGGGCCGGGTCCATCGTCTCGTGGTTCTCCCACGCCTCGGGGACCATCATCAGCACCGCGTGCGGCAGCGAACGGCCGCCGAGGTGGAGCAGCTCCAGCACCTCGTCGAAGGAGGCGGAGTCGGAGGCGTCGGGGGTGCAGACCGGGAAGATCCGGTCCAGCTCGCCGGCCCCGAAGGCCTCGGTGAGCAGCTGCGACTCCCGGGCCCGCATCCAGTTGCGGTTGCCCTTGACCGTGTTGATCTCGCCGTTGTGGGCGACGAAGCGGTACGGGTGGGCCAGCGGCCAGCTCGGGAAGGTGTTGGTGGAGAAGCGGGAGTGGACCAGGGCGACGGCGGTGGCGCACCGGCGGTCGGAGAGGTCCGGGAAGAAGGGCTCCAGCTGGCCGGTGGTCAGCATGCCCTTGTAGACGATGGTGCGGCAGGAGAGGGACGGGAAGTAGACACCGGCCTCGCGCTCGGCCCGCTTGCGGACGACGAAGGCACGGCGGTCCAGGGCGATGCCGGTGGCACCGGTGGTGCCGGCGGTGTCCGTGGCATCCGCGGTGCCCGTGGCGCCTTCGGTGCCGGCCGTGCCGACGGTGCCTGCCGTGTCGGCCAGGAAGAGCTGGCGGAAAACCGGCATGGTGGCGCGGGCGCCGTTGCCGAGGAGATCGGGGGTGACGGGGACCTCGCGCCAGCCGAGGACGTGCAGCCCCTCACTCTCCGCGATCGTCTCGATCCGTGCGGCGGCCTCTTCGGTGCCCGTCTCGGGGAGGAAGGCGATCCCGACGGCGTACGCGCCGGCCTCGGGGAGTTCCAGACCGCTGACCGCGCGCAGAAAGGCGTCCGGCACCTGGAGCAGGATGCCCGCGCCGTCGCCGGAGTCGGGCTCGGAGCCGGTGGCGCCCCGGTGCTCCAGGTTGCGCAGCACGGTCAGCGCCTGCTCCACCAGCTCATGGCTGGCCACACCGGTGAGGGTGGCCACGAACCCGACGCCGCACGCGTCGTGTTCGTTACGGGGGTCGTACATCCCCTGGCGGGCGGGGCGACCGTCCATGGGCGACCAGGCGTCGGAACGCATGGGCTCTCCCGTCGTCGTCGTGGCATGTTCAGTGCCGAGGGACGACGTTGGCCCTCCGCGGAAATTTCGTGCAGGTTACATGATGGGGTCGATCTCGAAAAGCGGATTCTTGATTCCAGCATACGGACAAAAGAGCGAACACGGGAGCGGACACAAGAGGTGACCGGCCGTGACTGAGGCCGGACGGATCGGGCATCCACAGAATCTTCGCGGAGCAGGCGTCATTGCCCTCGGCGCCTTCGGCTCATGCCCCGTGTCCGTGTCGTCGAAACCGGCGACTTACGGCTACTTTTGCGCCCCTCCGCATAATCTCTCATTTTTGCCGGTTCCGCCAGAGAGCGGGAGAGCGGGCGCTCAGCCGCCTCCGGGCCCCGGACGCGGACCGGGGACCCCGACCCGGTCCGGGGTCGGGGTCCGGGCCGGGGCAGGGTCCGGGGGTGCGGGGGGACGGGGGTACGGGAGCGGCCCGGCTCAGAGTGCCGCGCCGAAGGCGGACCCCAGGGCGTAGGTCACCCCCGCCGCCAGACCACCGAGGGCGAGCTGCCGCAGCCCGCTGTACCACCAGGAGCGGGCGGTCACCCGGGCCACCAGCGCGCCGCAGGCGAAGAGCCCGGCCAGCGCGAGCAGCACCGCGGGCCAGAGCGTGGTGGCGCCGAGCAGATACGGCAGCAGCGGCAGCAGGGCACCCAGCGCGAAGGAGCCGAAGGAGGAGACCGCCGCGACCATGGGCGAGGGCAGATCGTCGGGGTCGATGCCCAGCTCCTCCCGGGCGTGGATCTCCAGCGCCTGGTCGGGGTCGCGGGAGAGCTGCATCGCCACCTCGCGGGCGAGTGCGGGCTCCACGCCCCGGGAGACATACAGCGCCGCCAGCTCCTCCATCTCGTCGACGGGGTGCTTGCGCAACTGGTGCCGTTCGATCTCCAGTTCCGCGAGGACCAGCTCACGCTGGGAGGCGACCGAGGTGTACTCCCCCGCCGCCATCGAGAAGGCGCCCGCGGCCAGTCCGGCGAGCCCGGTGACGACCATGGTCTGCTGGGAGACCACGGAGCCCGCGACACCGGTCATCAGGGCGAGGTTGGAGACGAGCCCGTCCATCGCGCCGAAGACCGCGGGCCGCAGCCAACCGCCGTTGACATCGCGGTGGGTGTGGTTGTCGCGGTGCGCCTCGTGGAGCGGCGCCTCGGTGGTGATGATGGACATGCCTCTTTAACCCCTTCCCGGGTTGCGGAATTGATCATTCCGACCCCTTCAACACCTTCGAAAATACGCGCGATGTAACACCTCCGCCAGCAAGGCAGGCCGTACTTACCTACGGGGACCGACTGCTGGCCGAGTGGGTGACAGAAACCTTTCTTCGCGTCAGTGCGGGGCCTCCGGGGCACAGATGGGGACAGACCGGTCGCGGGCCGTCTGGCCTGCGACTCCCGTGCGCGAAAGGGGCCGGCCCCATGGAGTCGATCGCCTGCGGTCCGGCGGCTCCCGCCGGGCCGCGCGCCGATACCGGGGCGGTGACCGGACCCGTCGGCGCGGCGGATACGGAAGCGGGGGCGGGGGCGGAAGCGGAAGCCGGTCCGGGGCCCGGGGACCGGCCGCCGTCGCGGGAGGCCCTGGCCGCCCTGCGCGAACGGGCCAGGGGCGCACTGCTCGGGCTCGCCGTGGGCGACGCCCTGGGCGCCCCGGCGGAGAATCTGCGGCCCTCCGAGATCCGCCGCCGCTGGGGCAGGATCGAGGGGTTCGTCACCGACGACCCGGCGGGTACGGACGACACCGAGTACGCGATCTTCTCCGGCCTGCTGCTGGCCCGGCACGGCTCCGCCCTGACGGTGGCCCAGGTGGAGCGGGCCTGGCACCACTGGATCGCCGATCTGGACGAGGGCCCCTTCCGGGGCGCCGGGTTCAGCGAGCGCGGCACCCTGGAGAATCTGCGGCGCGGGCTCGCCGCCCCGATCTCCGCCCAGCACCGGCACGCCTGGAGCGACGGTCTGGCCATGCGGGCGGCGCCCTTCGGCGTGTACGCGGCGGGCCGCCCCCTGGAGGCGGCCCGGCTGGTGGCGATCGACGGCACGGTCAGCCATGAGGGCGAGGGCATCTACGGCGGCCAGGCGGTCGCGGCGGGAGTGGCGGCGGCGATGGCGGGCGCGGGCCCCGCCGGGGTGATCGGGGCGGCCCTGTCGGTGATCCCGATGGACTCCTGGACGGCGCGCTCGCTGCGCCGCGGGGTGGTCGCGGCGCAGCGCCCGTACGGGACCGCACTGGAGACCGAGCGCGCGGTGCGCTCGGCGGTGGTCATCGGCGGCTACCCCTGGACGGATCTGGCGCCGGAGGCGGTGGGGCTGGCCTTCGGGGCGTTCACGGCGGCCCGGGGGGAGTTCCGGGCGTCGGTGCTCACGGCGGTCAACATGGGCCGTGACGCCGACACCACGGCGGCGGTGGCGGGGGCGCTGGCGGGCGCGGTCTCGGGGCTGTCGGCGATCCCGCCGGAGTGGGCGGAGGCGATCGGCCCGGCGCGCGGACGGTGTCTGCCGGCGATGCGCGGCCGGGGTGTCCTGGAGATCGCCGACCTCCTGATCCCGGACCCCGCGCCGGGCCCGCCGTCATGACCTCCGACGCCGAGCCGCCGCCGCTCCCCGCGCACCCCGCCCCATCCGACGGGACGGCCGGGACGGACCGGACGGCCCCGCACCGGCCGACGGCGCCCGACGACCGCGCGGCACTCCCACCGTCCCCCGGCCCCGGCCGCCCCGTCACGGCGCATCCGGCGGAGCACCCCGCCCCACCGGCCGAGGACCGTACGACGCCCCGCCGCCCGGACCCCGCGCCACGAACCCCCGCCCCCGGCCACCGGCCCGAGCCGTCGGCCCGGGAGCGGTACACACCCCCGCCTCCCACGGATCCCGCTCACCGGGCTGCCGCGGTCCACGGCGCCGTCCCCGGCGGGTACGAGGTCCTCCCCCGGCGCGGCGCCGCTCCCCCGGGGGTGCGTGATGTCCACCCGCCCCTCGCCTCCGCAGCACCGGGGGCTCCGGAGGCCACCGCCCCCGACCGGGGGAAGCCGACGGCCCACCGGCCCGCCGGGCTCCCGGGTGCTCCGGGTGTCCCGGGTGTTCCAGATATGCCGGGCGTCCCGGGTGTCCCGGGGGCGGGCGCGCCCGCGCGGGCGGGGGAGCCGGGAGCGATCCACGTGGTGGGCCGCCCGGAGCCCCCGGCGGAGATCGCCGGGCCGGGCGGCCCGGACGGACAGGGGGCCGCGAAGCCGTCGCGGGCGGGCCGGTCCGCACCCCCGGCGAGCACCGGCCCGGCGGACACCCCCACCTGGCCGCGACCGGCCGCCCGGGAGCACCCCCCTGCGGCGGACACCGGAACGCCCGGCCGACCGGACACCGGAGAGGCCGGGCACCCGGGGTACTCCGGCGCGACGGAGACACCGGATCCCTCCCCGCCCCCGGCACGCACGGACCGGCCGGAGACACCTACCGCGTCCCGGGCGACCCGGCGGAAGCACCCACCCACCGCGAACACCGCAACGCCCGGCGGAGCGGCCACGCGGGCGGTGCGTCGGGGGCCGCGGCGGGGGGTGGGCTGTTCCCGGGCGGGTACGGGGAAGGTCGAGCGGCCCGTCGAGGGGCTGCTGCTCGGGCTGGCCGCCGGGGACGCGGCGGGCTGGCCCGCCGCACGCCACCGGGCCGCGCGGATGCCCGAGTGGACCCGGCGGCTCACCCGGGAGCTGGACACCTTCGCGGAGCAGAACGCCACCACCACCCTGCCCGTCCCCATCGCCCTCAACCAGCCCCCCGAGCCCCTGCGGCTCGGCCCATCCGACGACGCCGAGTGGGCCGCCTTCGCCGCCGAGTGCGTCCTGTCGGCCGCCGGGCCGCTGTTCGCCGGGCTCACCCCGGGGCGCCGGCTGCGCTCCGCCGTCGACCTGGCCTGGAACGCGCTCGCCGCCGAGGTCGCCGCCGCCGCCGAACGCGCCCCCGAGGTGGAGTCCGCCGTCCTCCCGCTGCGCGCCCGGATCTCCGTACGGGCCGGGCTCGGCAATCTCGCCACCGGGCTGCGGCCCCCCGCCACCGGCCATGACAACCCGCACTACTTCGACGACGCCGCCTGCGTCCGGGCCGTCGTGCTCGCCGTCGTCCACCCCGGGGACCCCGCTTCGGCGGCCACCCTCGCGGAGTTCGACGCCCGGTACACCCAGGACGGCGACGGGGTCCACGGTGCCCGCGCCATG
This sequence comes from Streptomyces sp. NPDC000594, assembly GCF_040299965.1. Lineage (NCBI taxonomy): Bacteria > Bacillati > Actinomycetota > Actinomycetes > Kitasatosporales > Streptomycetaceae > Streptomyces > Streptomyces sp. NPDC000594. The sequence continues at coordinate 112,094 of NZ_JBEPCY010000008.1, forward strand.
GCCGCGGCCATCGCCGCCGCCCTCGGCGGCTGCTCCGTCGACGACGCCGTGGACGCGGCCCTCGCCCAGCTCCCCGGCACCACCGAGATCGGCCGCAACGCCCGGCACGCCGTCGCCCTGGCCCGGAACACCACCGCCGCCTTCGACCTCGTACCCCTGCTGGAGCATCAGATCGTCGACCATGTCTACAGCTACGGGATCGCCGCCGCGGAGACCGTTCCGGTGGCGCTCGCCGTCGCCACGGCGGCCCGCGGCCGGGTCTGCGAGGCGGTGCCGACCGCCGCCTGTCTCTCCCGGGTCGCCGACTCCGCCCCCGCCCTCGCCGGGGCGCTGACCGGCGCACTCGGCGGCGGCCCGGCCATCCCGGCGAGCTGGCGCGCGGCCTGCCGGACCCTGCCCGGGTGTGCCCTGCCCCATCTCGCCGGGGTCGATCTGGTGGAACTCGCCGGGCTGCTGGCAGACACGGAACGGGACATCCCGGGTGGACAATTCCGCCATGACGGATACAAACCCAGCGAACCCGACTCTCGCTGACCGGATCACCGGCAGCCTGGTCGGCGCGGCGGTCGGGGACGCGCTCGGCGGCCCCGTCGAGGGCTGGTCCCCCGAGCAGATCGCCGAGCGCCATGGCGGCCCGGTCCGAGGGATCGTCGGCCCCTGGCACGGCGACGCCTGGCGCACCGCCCGGCCGATCGCCCCGTACCACAAGGGCGACGGCCACATCACCGACGACACCCTGATGACCCATGCGCTGATCCGGGTGTACGGGGTGGTGCGCGACCATCTCGACGCCCATGCCGTCGCCGACCATCTGGTGCCGGACCTGATGACCGTCCCCCGCTGGATCCCCGAGCTGGAACGCGAGGAACTGCCGCTGCACCGGCTCTTCCTCGCGGAGAAATGGCTGGTCGCCCGGATCCACTACGGCCACGTGGACCCCCGCGAGGCGGGCAGCGGGAACATCGTCAACTGCGGTGCGGCGATGTACATGGCCCCGGTCGGGCTGGTCAACGCGGCCCACCCCGAGGCCGCCTACGCCGAGGCCCTGGACATCGCGGGTGCCCATCAGTCCTCGTACGGGCGGGAGGCGGCGGGGGTCTTCGCGGCGGCGGTCGCCGCGGCCTGTGTCCCCGGCGCCGACCCCGCCTCCGTCGTCCGGGCCGCGCTCGGCCTCGCCCGGGACGGGACCCGGGCGGCGATCGAGGCGGTGGCCGAGGCCGCCGGGGGCCGGACCGACCCCGAGTCCGCGCGGGCCGCGCTGCGGGCGGCGGTCGCCCCCTTCGACACGGTCGGCCCGGACTACCGCACCCCCGCCCCCGGCGCCCGGCGGCCGTCCCGGCTGCACGCGGTGGAGGAACTTCCCATCGCCCTCGGCATGCTGCTGGTGGGCGGGGGCGACTACCGGCGTACGGTGCTGGGCGCGGTGAACTACGGCCGGGACTGCGACTCCATCGCCTCCATGGCGGGGGCGCTGGCGGGCGCGCTGCACGGCGCGGACGCGGTGCCCCGGGAGTGGGCCAAGGCGGTGGCCGAGGCCAGCCGGACCGATCTGCACGCCCCGGCCCGGGAGCTGACGGCGGTCACCCGGGAGATCTTCCACCGGGACCGGGAGCGGCGCCGCGCCCATGAGACGGCCTTCGCCGGGCTGACGGCGGGCGAGCGATGACCGGCACGCTGCGGCTCACCTGGGCGCAGCCCGAGGATCTGATCGGGCATGAGCTGCGGCAGGCGGCGGAGGACGGCCGGGACACGGCGTCGGTCGCCGCGGCCTGGCGGGCCGGTGGCGGCGCCCCACCGCCCCCGGCCTCGGGTGCCTCCCCGGCCCCCGCGCCCCCGGCGGTGCGCGCGCTGGCCCTGCGGCTGCTGGACGAACTGGCCATGCTGCCCTCCCCGCTGGCCCCGCTGGAACCCACCGGCCTCACCGCGATCCGGTCCCTCTGCCCGGACTGGCCCACCCCGGACGGAACCCCGGTGCCCGGCACCCCCGCCGCTCCACCCGTGCCACCGGGAGCGAGTGGCCCCGCCGCCCGTACCTCGCCCGGTGGCGGCACCGACCCTCATGACCTCCCGTCGGGCCCGGACCGTCGCACCACCGACCCCCAGGACCGGCCCGCGCCCCCCATCCCTTGTGCCGGCCCCGACCGGGCGGCGGCGGCAACGGCCACCGCCCACCGGCCCACCCGGACAGCCCCCGACACCCGTTCCTGCGCCGGCACACCGCCCACGGGCGCGACACCGACCGCGGATGCCGCCCGCGCCGTGCCCACCCCGGCCACCGGCACTCCGGGCCATGCCTCCACGGGTGCCACCGACACCCCGGGCTCCCCGCCCACGGCCGCCGTCCCCTGCGCAGGGCCCGACCGGGCAGCGGCCGCAACCGGCACCCGCACTACCGGCACGGCCCCGCCCGCCCCCTCGGCCCCAGGAACGCTCGACACCACCGTCCCGACCACCGCCACCGGCCACCCGGGCAACGTCCCCGTCCCGTGCGCTGGCCCCGCCCGGGCCGGAGCGGCGGCGACAGCGGGCGCAGCACCACCCGCCGGGCCGGCCCACGGCCGCGCCACCACTCCCGGCACCGGCCACCCGGGCAGCCCATCGCCCACGGGCTCCGCCCCCTGCGCCGGACCCGCCCCGGCCACCGCGGGGGCGCATCCACCCGACACCCCCACCACGGACGGGGTCCACTCCCCACGCGGCCCCCGGCCCACCGCCCCCACGGACACCGCAGGGCCCACCCACGGCGCAGCGGGCAGCGCCGACCCCGACCGGGCCGCAGTGGCAGCGGACACGGCGCCGCGCTCCGAGTCTGCCCCCGGCCCCGACGTCGTCGCGGCGGTCAGGGCGGCCGTACCGGACACGGGCCGGAACGCGGCCCGCGTGGAGGGCCTGGTGCGGCGGCAGCAAGGCTCCGGGCACCCGGTGGCCGGCGAGGACGGGGCATCCGGGTGCCCCGGAGGAGAGGGCGAGGCCCCCGAGGGCTGGGGCTGCCGTCAGGGTGGGGCCGCGTACACCGACGCGCTGCACGCCGCATGGCTCGGCCGGGCCGTGGGGTGCCTGCTGGGCAAGCCGGTGGAGAAGCTGCCGCTGCACGGCATCCGGGCCATCGGCCGGGCCACCGGCAACTGGCCCGTCACCACCTGGTTCACCGCGCGCGGGCTCCCCGCCGACCTGGCCCGGACGCACCCGTGGAACCGGCGCTCCGCCACCGTCGCCCTCGCCGAGAACATCGACGGGATGCCCGAGGACGACGACCTCGACTACCCCCTGCTCAACCTCCTTCTGCTCCAGCGCCATGGACGGCACTTCCGCACCACCGACGTGGCTCGGGTATGGCTGGACGAACTCCCCGCCGGCCGGACCTTCACCGCCGAGCGCGTCGCCTACCGCAACCTCCTCTGCGGCGTCGAACCCCCGTACACCGCCGTCTTCCGCAACCCCTTCCGGGAGTGGATCGGCGCTGCCATCCGCGCCGATGTCCATGGCTGGACCCACCCCGGCGCACCCGGCACCGCCGCCGAGCGGGCCCACGAGGACGCCGTGCTCAGCCATACCGGCAGCGGCGTCCACGGCGCGATGTTCCTCGCCGCCGTGATCGCCGCCGCCGCGGGCGGCGGCCACGATGTGCACGGGGCGCTCGCCACCGGGCTGACCGTGGTGCCGCCCGGCTCACGGCTGGCCCGCGCCATCCGCTTCGGCATCGGCCAGGCCCGCGCCGAGACCTGCTTCGACACCGTGGTGGACCGGCTGCACACCGCCTACGGCCACTACCACTGGGTGCACACCGTCCCCAACGCCGCACTGCTCGCCGCCGCCCTCACCCACGCGGACGGGGACTTCTCCGGCTCCATCTGCCGGGTCGTCTCCGGCGGCTGGGACACCGACTCCAACGGCGCGACCGCCGGGTCCCTCACGGGGCTGCTCGCCGGACACCCCGACGCCCTGCCCGACCGCTGGACCGCCCCGCTCAAGAACCGCCTGGCCACATCGGTCGCCGGATTCGACGGGGTCGGCTTCGACACCCTCGCCCGGCTCACCCATCGGGAGGCGTGCCGCCCATGACCGGCATCGTGGTACTCGGCGGCATCCAGATGGACCTGGTCGCCCTGGTCACCCGGGCGCCCGGGACCGGTGAGACCGTCACCGGGCGGGAGCTGCTCACCCTCCCCGGCGGCCGGGGCACCGACCAGGCCGTCGCCGCCTCCCGCGCGGGCGGGGACGTGGCGGTGATCGGGGCGGTCGGCACCGACCGCTTCGGCACCACCCTCCGCCATACGCTGGACTCCTGCGGCGTCGACACCGATCTGCTGCGCACCATGGAGGGCCCCTCCGGCACCGCCCATCTGGTCGTGGACGACGACGGCGTCCGTACGGGGGTCCTCCTGCCCGGCGCCAACGCCACCGTCACCTCCCTCGATCCCGGGGACGAGGCCCTGATCGCCTCCGCCCACACCCTGCTGCTCTCCCTCGGGACGCCCCTCTCCGCCGTCCTCGACGGCGCCCTCGTCGCACGGCGCCACGGGGTACGGACCGTGCTCACCCCCTCGCCGAACGGGCCGCCGCCGCCCGAACTCCTCGCCGCCACCGATCTGCTGGTCCCCACCGCCGCCGAGGCCAGGGCCCTCACCGGCGCCGATGACACCGAGACGGCGGCCAGGGCCCTGCTCGACCGGGTGCCGGAGGTGGTGGTCGTCCTCGGCACGGCGGGGTGTCTGTACCGCGCGCGGGGCACCGGGCCACTGACCGTCCCGGCCCCCGGCGGCCCGGCCGGGGACCGTACCGCCACCGCCGTGGAGCCCCGGGGTCCGGACGACGCCTTCGCCGGGGCCCTCGCCGTCGCCCTCGGCGAGGGCACGCCCCTGCCCCGGGCCCTGCGCTTCGCGACCGCCGCCGCCGCGCTCCGCGCCCGCCGCCCCGGGGCCGCCACCGCCATGCCCTTCCGACCGGAGATCGAGAGCGCCTCATGAACCGGCCCCCCGCCCCCGATGCGCCCGCATCCGATACGCCCGTGCCCGATCGACCCGTACCCGATGGGCCCGCCCCCGCCTCCCCCACGGCCCTCGGCGGGCTGCGGGTGCTCGATATCGCCACTCTCTTCGCCGGTCCGCTCGCCGCCACCCTCCTCGGTGACTTCGGTGCCGAGGTGATCAAGGTGGAGCACCCCGACCGCCCCGACCCGTCCCGGGGCCATGGCCCCGCCCGGGACGGGGTGGGCCTGTGGTGGAAGCTCCTCGGCCGGAACAAGCGGACCATCACCCTCGATCTCTCCGCCCCCGGCGGCCGGGACACCCTGCTGAGGCTCGCGGCCACCGCCGATGTGGTGATCGAGAACTTCCGCCCCGGCACCCTGGAACGCTGGGGCCTCGGCTGGCCGGAGCTGAGCGCGGCCAACCCCCGGCTGGTCCTCACCCGGGTCACCGGCTTCGGGCAGTTCGGCCCCTACGCCCACCGTCCCGGCTTCGGCACCCTCGCCGAGGCGATGAGCGGCTTCGCCGCCGTCACCGGGGAACCCGACGGACCGCCGACCCTTCCCCCCTTCGGACTCGCCGACTCCATCGCCGCCCTGGCCACCGCCTACGCCGTACTGACCGCGCTGCGGGCCCGGGACATCACCGGCCGGGGCCAGCTGGTGGACATGGCGATCATCGAGCCGATCCTCACCGTGCTCGGCCCCCAGCCGATCTGGTACGACCAGCTCGGCTATGTCCAGCCCCGTACCGGCAACCGCTCCCGCAACAACGCGCCCCGCAACACCTATCGCACCGCCGACGGCCACTGGCTGGCCGTCTCCACCTCCGCCCAGTCCGTCGCCGAACGGCTGCTGCGGCTGGTGGGACGGCCGGAGCTGACCGAGGAGCCGTGGTTCACCAGCGGCACCGGGCGGGCCGGGCACGCCGATGAGCTGGACGAGGCCGTCGGCGGCTGGATCGCCCGCCGCTCCCGCGACGAGGTCCTGGCCGCCTTCGAGAAGGCCGAGGCGGCCGTGGCCCCGGTCCAGGACATCCGGGAGGTGATGGAGGACCCGCAGTACCGCGCGCTGGACACCATCACCGAGGTGGACGACCCGGAACTCGGCCCGCTGCGGATGCAGAACGTCCTCTTCCGGCTCTCCGGCACCCCGGGCGCGATCCGCTGGGCCGGCCGGCCCCATGGCGCGGACACCGAGGAGGTCCTCACCGGAATCGGTCTCACCCCGGCCGATATCGCCGCGCTCCGGGACCAGGGAGCGCTATGACCACCACGCCCCCGCTGACCTATCTCTATGCCCCCGGCGACCGGCCGGAGGTGGTGCTCAAGGCGCTCGCCGCCCCCACCGACGCCGTGATCATCGATCTGGAGGACGCGGTTCCGCCCGCCCGGCGGAAATACGCCCTCGCCGCCACAGCCGAACTGCTCGCATCCCGTCAGCCGCTCCCGGTCCATGTGCGCGTCAGCTCCCCCCGCTCCGCCCAGGAAATCGAGACGCTGACCGGACTGCCCGGCCTCAGCGCCCTGCGTCTTCCCAAGGTCGCACACACCACTGACATCCACCGGGTCGCCCGGCTGGCGCCCGGGGTCCCGCTCCATCCGCTGCTGGAGTCCGCGCTGGCGATCGAGCACGCGTATGCCATCGCCACCGCCCACCCCGCCGTCCACGGGATCTCGATCGGGGAGGCCGATCTCCGCGCCGACCTGGGGGTACGGGAGGGCGCCGCGCTCGACTGGCCGTGCTCCAGGATCGTGGTCGCCGCCCGTGCGGCGGGGCTGCCGCCCCCGCCGCAGTCCGTCTTCCCGGACATCCGCGATCTGGCGGCGCTGCACGCCTCCTGTGTCCGGGGCCGTGCGTACGGCTTCCTGGGCCGGGCCGCCATCCACCCCCGGCAGCTGCCGGTGATCGAACGGGCCTTCCGCCCCGCGCCCGAGGAGGTCGAGGCGGCGGCGGAGATCGTCGCGGCGGCGGGCCCCGGCACCGGGGCGTTCGCCCTGCCCGACGGGCGTTTCGTGGACGCGGCGATCGTCGCCGCCGCCCGCCGCACCCTGGGCCTGGCCCAGCGCCGGCTGCCCTCCTGAGCCCCCCGGGCCGGGGCCACCGACACACGGGCCCCGGAACCAGGAGGTTCCGGGGCCCGTGCGGGAGGCTCATGGCCGGTACGGAGGCCTCAGGGCGGTCCGTACGGCCGTCGCCGTCAGCTCTTCACAGCCTTCTCCGACGCGTCCGGCTTCCCGGCATCAGCGGTCTTCCCGGAGCCGGTGGTCTTCTCGGAACTGGCTGCCTTCTTGGAGGTACCGGCCTTGGACGTGCCGGCCTCGGCAGCGTCGGCCTTCGCCCCGTCCGCAGCCGGAGCAGTACCGGAGCCGTCGCCCGCGCCCGGACGCTCCGGCTCCACGATCTCCTCCCGGCCCGGCCGCAGCCGCGCCGAGACCACGATGTAGACCACCGCGAGGACGAAGACCAGGATCGAGGTCCAGACATTGAGCCGCAGCCCGAGCACCTCATGGGCCTCGTCGACCCGCATGTACTCGATCCAGCCCCGGCCCGCGCAGTAGGCGGCGACATAGAGCGCGAAGGCACGGCCGTGCCCGAGCCGGAAACGGCGGTCGGCCCAGATCACCAGCAGCGCGACCCCGATGCACCACAGCGACTCGTACAGGAAGGTCGGGTGGTAGAGCCCGGCCTCGCGGTTGAGGCCCTCGCTGATCTCCAGCGCCCAGGGCAGGTCGGTCGGCTTGCCGTACAGCTCCTGGTTGAACCAGTTGCCCCAGCGGCCGATGGCCTGGGCGATGGCGATACCGGGCGCCACGGCGTCCGCCCACGCGGGGAGCGGGATGCCCCGCCTGCGGCAGCCGATCCAGGCACCGAGGGCACCGAAGGCGATGGCCCCCCAGATACCGAGGCCGCCCTCCCAGATCTTGAGGGCGTCGACCCAGTTCTCACCCTCGCTGAAGTACAGCTGGTAGTCGGTGATCACGTGGTAGAGCCGGCCGCCGACCAGGCCGAAGGGCACCGCCCAGACGGCGATGTCGGCCACGGTGCCGGCCTTGCCGCCACGGGCGACCCACCGCTTGTTGCCGTACCAGACGGCTACGAAGACACCGATGATGATGCAGAACGCGTAGCCGCGCAGCGGAAGTGGTCCGAGATGGAGCACTCCGGTCGACGGGCTCGGAATGTAGGCAATATCCATGGCACCTCGACGCTACCGTGCCACACGGCGGACGGGACAACCCGCCCGCGCAACGTATGGGTAACGGGCCCGCCGCGCGGCCAGGCCGCTACGGCGTCCCCGGACCTCCCTGAGGTGCCGGAACGGCCGGGGGAACGGCCGGGGGGACCGCCTCGGGAGCCCCCGCGCCGGCGGGCTCCGACGGGGGCTGGGCGGACTGCGGCGGGGCGGCCGAGGAGGCCGCGGTCGCGCCCCCGGCCTGCGGGGCGGCGGGCGAGGTGGGCGCACCGGAGGCGGGCGGTGCCTGCGCCGGTGAACCGGAGGGCGGCGCCGGGGTACGGGTCCCCGGCTTCTTGTCCTTGTTGGCCTCGGCCACCCACTTCTTCAGGTTGGCCACCGAGATCTGCTCCCCGCCCTTGTCCGGGAAGATCGACTCTCCGTTGAGCAGGACCGTCGGGGTGCCCCGGAAACCGCCCTCGGAGAACGCCTTGTTGGACGCGGCGACCCAGGAGTCATGGGTGCCGTCCTCCACACAGCTGCGGAACGTGCTGGTGTTCAGCCCCGGCACCTTGTCCGCCAGCTCGATCAGCCGGCTGTTCTTCCCGAAGGCGTCGTCCGGCTCCGGCGGCTGGTTCTGGAAGAGGACATCGTGGTACGCGTCGAACTTCCCGGCGTCCTGGGCGCAGGCCGCGGCGTTGGCGGCGCGCAGCGATCCGCTGCCGCCCATGTTCCCGTCGATGATCGTGGCGAGGTGGTACTCCACCTTGATGGCGCCGCTCTTCTCCAGGTCATGGATGGTGTCCCGGAAGATGTTCTCGAACTGGGCGCAGACCGGGCAGCGGAAGTCCTCCCAGACGGTGAGGGTGGACGGGGCGTCCTGCGCGCCCACCGGGATCGCCAGCCGGGTCGCGCCCCGGGCGCCCGCCGGGGGCACCACACGGCCGGAGCGCGAGCCGCCCTCGTCGGAGGAGTCGGTGTTCGCCGCGATCACGCCGACGACGGCGGCGAGTCCGAGGATCACCACCACCGCCGATGAGACGATCACCACTCTGCGGCGGCGCTCCCGGGTCTTCTCGCGCTCGCGCTCCCGCTCGATGCGCTCCCGGGCGGACGGCCGGGGGGCCGCGCCGCCGGTGCCGTGGTCGTTCCTGTCGTTGCTCTCGTTCACATCCCGCAAACGAACCGGGGAGGCACCTGCGCGCCTCCCCGGTCGCACTTCCACCCGTACGAGTGATCAGGGGGTGATCCCGTACGAAAGGGGCGTGTCAGTCGTTGGCGCGCCCCCGGCGCACTCCCTGGGCCAGCTCGGCGGCGAGCCCGCGCACGGCGGTGATGCCCGCCGCGGTGTCGGGGGCGTCCAGGATCCGCTTGACGAAGGCGGAGCCGACGATCACTCCATCGGCGAAGGAGGCGACCTCGGCCGCCTGCTCCGTGTTGGAGACGCCGAGGCCCACGCAGACCGGCAGATCGGTGGTGCTCCGGGTGCGCTGCACCAGGTCCTGGGCCTGGGTGCCGACGCTCTCGCGGGTGCCGGTGACCCCCATCAGCGAGGCGGCGTAGACAAAGCCGGAACCCGCCTCGGCGATGGTGCCGATCCGCTCGGTACGGCTGCTGGGCGCGACCACGAAGACGGTGGCGAGACCGTGCTTCGCCGCGTGCTCCCGCCAGGTCGCGGACTCCTCGACCGGCAGGTCCGGCAGGATGCAGCCGGCGCCGCCCGCCTCGGCCAGCTCGGTGGTGAACCGCTCGACACCGTACCGGTCGATGGGGTTCCAGTACGTCATGACCAGCACCGGCTTCCCGGTGGCGGCGAACGCCTCCCGGACCGTGCGCAGCACATCGGCGATCCGTACCCCGCCGCGCAGGGCGATGTCGTCGGCGGTCTGGATGACCGGCCCGTCGAGGACCGGGTCGCTGTGCGGCAGACCCACCTCGACCACGTCCGCGCCGCCGTCCAGGACCGCGGTGACCGCCGCGATCCCGTCGTCGACCGTGGGGAACCCGGCCGGGAGATAGGCGATGAGTGCCGCCCGGTCCTCGGCCTTCGCCGCGGCGAGCGTGTCGTTCAGCAGTGCCAGATTCCCGCTCACTGGGCGTTCTCCCCCTCGTACAGCCCGAAGTAGCGGGCGGCGGTGTCCATGTCCTTGTCGCCACGTCCGGACAGATTGACGAGGATCAGCCCCTCGCTGCCCAGTTCCCGGCCGACCTCCAGCGCTCCGGCGAGGGCGTGCGCCGACTCGATCGCCGGGATGATGCCCTCGGTACGGGAGAGCAGCCGCAGCGCGCTCATGGCGTCGTCGTCGGTGACCGCGCGGTACTCGGCCCGCCCGGAGTCCTTGAGGTACGAGTGCTCCGGGCCGATGCCCGGGTAGTCGAGCCCGGCGGAGATCGAGTACGGCTCGGTGATCTGGCCCTCGTCGTCCTGGAGGACATAGGACCGCGAACCGTGCAGAATGCCCGGCTCGCCCGCGGTCAGGGTGGCCGCGTGCTCCCCGGAGGCGATGCCGTGCCCGCCCGGTTCACAGCCGATGAGCCGCACGGAGGCGTCCGGGATGAAGGCGTGGAAGAGCCCGATGGCGTTGGAGCCGCCGCCGACACAGGCGAGCGCCGCGTCGGGGAGCCGGCCCGCCCGCTCCAGGATCTGGCGGCGCGCCTCCACCCCGATCACCCGGTGGAAGTCGCGCACCATGGCCGGGAAGGGGTGGGGCCCCGCGACGGTGCCGAAGAGGTAGTGGGTGTGGTCGACATTGGCGACCCAGTCGCGGAACGCCTCGTTGATGGCGTCCTTGAGGGTGCGGCTGCCGGACTTCACCGGGACGACCTCGGCGCCGAGCATCCGCATCCGGGCGACGTTCAGCGCCTGCCGCTGGGTGTCGACCTCGCCCATGTAGATGGTGCAGTCCAGGCCGAAGAGGGCGCAGGCGGTGGCGGTGGCGACGCCGTGCTGGCCGGCGCCGGTCTCGGCGATCACCCGGGTCTTGCCCATGCGCCGGGTGAGCAGCGCCTGGCCCAGCACGTTGTTGATCTTGTGTGATCCGGTGTGGTTGAGATCCTCCCGCTTGAGGAAGATCCGGGCCATGCCCGCGTGCTCGGCGAACCGGGGCACCTCGGTCAGGGCGCTGGGCCGGCCGGTGTAGTTGACCAGCAGATCGGTCAGCTCGGCGGTGAAGGCCGGATCGGCCTTGGCCTTCTCGTACTCGACGGCGACCTCGTCGACCGCGGCGACCAGCGCCTCGGGGATGAACTTGCCGCCGTAGTCACCGAAGTAGCCCGCGGCGCTGGGCACCGCGCCCTCGGGGTCCGGGATGAAGAAATCGGTGGACATCCGGTGCACTCCTCACAGGGGCCCACGGCCCCTGACGTTCCGATGGATACGAGGACGGAGGGCGCACACGCCGACGCCGCTCCCCGCCGTGGGTCCGCTCCGTCCCGCGCCCGCCCGCCGGACCCGGCCGGGGGCACAGGGGTGCGCCCGGCCGTCCGGAGGGCGAACGGAGAGGAAGGTTCAGCGGCGGCGGGAAGGCTCCGGCCGCGGGCCGCACCCCGGGTCACCGTGCGGATACGCCCGTACACGACTGCGGTGTACGGCCGTACCCGGGTGGGCGGGGACGGTCACGCGGCACACGGGCGGGGCGGGCCGGAAAGGATCCGGCCGGGCCTCAGCGGTGCGCGGAGCCGGGCCGCCATCGCATGCCGTTGACCTGGCCGGGCTCCGAGCCGATCACATAGCGGACCCGCCGCCCGTGGACCCGCCGTGCGGGCGCGCGGCAGCCGCGGGGGCGGCAGCCACGGGCCAGGCGCGCGTACGCGGCCCCGGGGGCGGGGCGCGGACGACGGCGGGCGGCGGCGGTGGTCATGGCAGGGGTCAGCCCCGCCCGTGGCGGAGCGCCGGGTGGGCTCCGGCGGCGACCAGATCGGCCACGGCGGCCCGGGGGTCACGCCCGGTGACCAGGGACTCCCCGACCAGGACGGCGTCGGCGCCCGCATTGGCGTAGGCGATCAGATCATGGGGGCCGCGCACCCCGGACTCGGCGACCTTGACGATCCCGGCGGGGATGTCGTCGGCGACCCGCTCGAAGGTGCCCCGGTCCACTTCCAGCGTCTTGAGGTTACGGGCGTTGACGCCGATGACCCGGGCGCCCGCGTCCACGGCGCGCTCGATCTCCTCCTCGTCGTGCACCTCGACCAGCGGGGTCAGCCCGATCGACTCGGCGCGCTCGATCAGCGAGACCAGGGCCTCCTGCTCCAGCGCGGCGACGATCAGCAGCGCGAGGTCGGCACCGTGGGCACGGGCCTCCCAGAGCTGGTAGGCGGTGACGATGAAGTCCTTGCGCAGGACGGGGATGTCGACCCGGGCGCGCACGGCCTCCAGGTCGGCGAGGGAGCCGCCGAAGCGGCGCTGCTCCGTGAGGACGGAGATGACGGCCGCGCCGCCCGCCTCGTAGTCGGCGGCGAGCCCGGCGGGGTCCGCGATGGCGGCGAGCGCGCCCTTGGAGGGGCTGGAGCGCTTCACCTCGCAGATGACCTGAACGCCTTCGCCGCGGAGCGCGGCGGCGCCGTCCCGGGCGGCGGGGGCCTTGGCGGCGCGCTCCTTGAGCTCGTCGAGGCTGACACGCGCCTGCCGTTCCGCGAGGTCGGCGCGGACGCCTTCGATGATCTCGTCGAGCACACTCACCCGAGCGGCCCCCTTTCGGCACGTTTGGTGTTCGGATCCCTGCCCCTCGATGGTATCCGGACCGGCCTGTGCGCTGCGCATCAGGCCGGTCGGCGTCCCACTGGGTGGGACACCGCGGGAGCACGGCGGCGGCGGGTCGCGGACCGGCGGAAATCCCGCGCACCGGCGTGCGCGGGCCCGCTCAGGGGGCGAGCGCCGCGCCGAAGGGAAGATTGCGGATCACCGCGAAGATCAGCAGTACTCCGCCGAGCGACCACCACCACAGCGGCGCGGGGGTGCGCAGCGGGGGCCGGGCGCGGGCGGCGCGGACCAGCCAGAGGACCCAGACGACGGCGAGGACCGCGTACGCGACGACGGCCAGGGCGTTGGCGCCGAGGGCGGCGGGGAGGTCGCCGTGGACGACGGCGTGGGCGCTGCGCAGCCCTCCGCACCCCGGGCAGTAGAGGCCGGTGAGGTTCAGCAGCGGGCAGACGGGGTAGTGGCCGGGCTCGTTCGGGTCGACCGCGCCCACATAGGCGAAGGCCCCGGCCGCCGCGGCGGCGACGGCGAGCGGGGCGACGATCCGCCGGGCGGCGCGGGGCGCTCCGGCGGCGACGGGAGGAGGCATGGCGTCCACTCCGTGATTGTCCCCGATCACCCGGGTGACCCGGATGATCCCGGGGCCCCGGAGCGGCGCGGAGAGCGCGAAGAGGCGCGGCCCGGTGTGCGGGGCCGCGCCTCGGGTCCGGGCCCCGTCGCTACGGGGCCGGGGGCGTTCAGGAACGCGAGGCGAGGGCTTCCTGGTGGCGCAGCCGGGCGGCCTCGGTGGCCTTCTCGCGGGCCTCCAGCTGCTCGGCGGTCCGCTTCGGCATCCCCATGCCGGCCATGCGCATGGCCAGGCCGACGGCGCCGCCGAGGAAGACGACCGCGATGCCGCCCCAGAAGCCCAGGGGGTTGGCGGCGACCATGAAGACGCCGGCGATGCAGAAGCCGACGAAGGAGATGACGACGCCGGTCCAGGCGGCCGGGGTGTGTCCGTGGGCGGTGGCCGACATGAGTTGCTCCTCGCTGACGATGCTCTGCTGGTGCTCGTGGTGGGGCGGGCGTGGGTCGCACCGCGTCCCGGGGGTGAGCCAGGGGCTCTTGACCATTGTTCCGTACGGGGTGGACCCGCACGCGCGCGGGGCGCCCTCCGGGCGGGTTGCGGCACACCCCGGGGCCCCGGCCCCGGCCACACCGACCCGCCCCGCGCCCCGGCCGGAAAGCCTCACCGCAGGCCCGCCGGCCCGCCGGCCCCGACACGGCTCCCCGGCGCCCACCCACAGCCCGGCCCCGCCGACTCCAGCCCGGACCCACCAGGCGCCGGCCCGGAGCCTCCCCGAACCCCCGGGAGCCCGACACGGGCCCCCAGGCCCGCCAGGACCCGGCGTGGCGCCTCCCCAGGCCCACCAGAGACCCAGCGTGGGGCCGCCCCGGACCCGCTGGAGCCGGCACGGGCCGCCAGGCCCGCCAGGGCCAAGCATGGCCGGGGACCTAGCGTGGGGCCTCCCGGACCCGCTGGGGCAGGCACGGGATCTCCCGGACCCTCAAGGGCCGATCAATGGAGCCTGCCCGGACCCGCCGGAGACCCAGCCTGGGGCCTCCCCGGACCCGGGCCGGCACCCGATCCCCCCAGACCCCCAGAGGGCCCAGCACGGGGCCTCCCCAGGCCCCCCCCAGGGCCCAGGGGAAGGTCCGCGAGCCGGAGGCCCCCGTACCCGCCCGGCAGGGCGTTACGTGTCGGTGGGGTCCTCGCCGCGGTCCAGGGCCTTCCAGAGGTCCTCGGGGCGGTCCGGGTCGGTGGTGGCCGGGGTGCGGGCGGAGCGGGGCGAGCCGTCGCGTTCGTAGCGGCCGGACATCGCGGGCCAGGAGGAGCCGTGGCGGAGCGCGAGCACCCCGGCGAGCAGCAGCAGGACCGCGCCCGCCACGCTCACATAGGGCCACGCCGTATGGCTCAGTCCGGAGAGGACGACGGCCGAGTCGCCGGTGGTCCGGATGGCCTTGTCGCTCAGCGCGTCGTCCGCCGTACCGGCGAGGTAGGACATGGTCCCCGCCGCCGCGCCGGAGAGGACGAGCAGTGCGGAGACCAGGATCCGGCCGACGCCCCGGACGGCGAAGACGGCGACGAGCGCGGCGAGGGAGACCACGGCGAGGGCGGTGGGCAGGCCGGTGACCTCGCCGCCGTCGGCCGTCACGGGCAGGGCGCCGCCGACGACGGCGGCGTTCCCCTCGGCCCAGGTCCGGCCGGAGCTGAGCAGGACGACACCGGCGCCCGCGGCGCCGAGCACCAGCGCCGCCACAAGACTGCGGCGGGCGGTGTTCGCGGCCGTGGCCGCGGCCTCGGCGGAGGTGGCACGGGGCTGGGGTACGGGTACGGCACTCACGTACCCCACTATCCCCTACGCCCGTCCGGGCCCGTCAGCCGGTCGGCTCCCGGTGGCCCAGCCGGTTGGCCGTATGGACCGCGCGGAGCACCGCCGCGGCCTTGTTCCGGCACTCGGTGTCCTCGGCCACCGGGTCGGAGTCCGCCACCACACCCGCTCCGGCCTGCACAAACGCCGTTCCGTCGCGGAGCAGTGCGGTACGGATGGCAATGGCGGTGTCGGTGTTGCCCGCGAAGTCGAGATAGCCGACACAGCCGCCGTACAGCCCGCGCCGGGAGGGCTCCAGCTCATCGATGATCTGCATCGCGCGCGGCTTGGGCGCCCCCGAGAGGGTGCCCGCCGGGAAGCAGGCGGTGAGGACGTCGAAGGCGGTCCGCCCGGTGGCGACCCGGCCGGTGACGGTGGAGACGATGTGCATCACATGGGAGTAGCGCTCGATGGACATGAAGTCGACCACCTCGACGCTGCCGGGCTCGCAGACCCGGCCGAGGTCGTTGCGGCCGAGGTCGACCAGCATCAGATGCTCGGCGCGCTCCTTGGGGTCGGCGAGGAGTTCCTCGCCGAGCGCCTGGTCCTCCTGCGGGGTCGCGCCGCGCGGGCGGGTCCCGGCGATGGGGTGGACCATGGCGTGTCCGTCCTCCACCTTGACCAGCGCCTCGGGGCTGGAGCCGACGACATCGAAGCCGTCGAGGCGGAAGAGGTACATGTACGGGCTGGGGTTGGTGGCCCGCAGCACCCGGTACACATCCAGGGCGCTCGCGGTGCAGACGGTCTCGAACCGCTGCGAGGGCACCACCTGGAACGCCTCGCCGGCCCGGATCCGCTCCTTGATGTCCTCCACGGCCTCCTGGTACCGCTCGCCGCCCCACTGGGCGGAGAAGTCGGGCAGCTCGGAGGGGGGCAGCGCGGTCGGCTCCGAGACCAGCGGGCGGCGCAGATCGGCCTCCATGGCGTCGAGGCGGGCGACCGCGTCCGTGTACGCCTCGTCGATCCCGGTGTCGAGGTCGTTGTGGTTGATCGCGTTGGCGATCAGGAGCACGGTGCCGTCCCAGTGGTCGAGCACCGCGAGGTCGGAGGTGAGCAGCATGGTCAGCTCGGGGAGCCGCAGATCGTCGCGGTCGCCGGGGCCGATCTTCTCCAGCCGGCGGACGATGTCGTAGCCGAGGTAGCCGACCATGCCGCCGGTGAAGGGCGGCAGGCCCGGCAGATCGGGGTCGTCGGCGGGGTGGGCGGGGGTGTGGAGCGTCTCCACCGTGGCCCGGAGCGCGGCGAGCGGGTCGCCGTCGACGGGAACCCCGACGGGCGGGGTGCCGTGCCAGTGGGCCCGGCCGTCCCGCTCGGTGAGGGTGGCGGCGCTGCGCACGCCGACGAAGGAGTACCGGGACCAGGACCGGCCGTTCTCGGCGGACTCCAGCAGGAAGGTGCCGGGGCGTTCGGCGGCGAGCTTGCGGTAGAGCGCGACCGGGGTGTCCCCGTCGGCCAGCAGCCGGCGGCTGACGGGGATGACACGCCGGTCGGCGGCGAGCTTGCGGAAGGTCTCCAGTTCCATGGCGTGACCCTACTGGCCGAGCGGGAGAAGGCCCGCGTCGAAGCAGGTGCGGTCGCCGGTGTGACAGGCGGCGCCCTCCTGGTCGACCCGGACCAGGACGGTGTCGGCGTCGCAGTCGAGGGCGACCGACCTCACCCGCTGGACATGGCCGGAGGTGTCGCCCTTGACCCAGTACTCCTGGCGGCTGCGGGACCAGTAGGTGGCACGCCCGGTGGTGAGGGTGCGGTGCAGCGCCTCGTCGTCCATCCACCCCAGCATCAGCACCTCACCGGTGTCGTACTGCTGGGCCACGGCGGGGAAGAGGCCGTCGGCGCCACGCTTGAGGCGGGCGGCGATCTCGGGGTCCAGGCCGCTGGGGGGTACGGGGGCGCTCGCGGGGGCACTGCTGCTCATGCCGCCCATTGTGCCGCGCCCGTGCGCCCGGCGGGCGGGCGCGTCCACTGGGCGGACCGTGGTGGGCGGCCGTAGGCTGGGCCCATGTCGACCCATGCCAAGCGTGAACGGCTTCTGCTCGCGGATCTGTTGGAGGCGTCCGGGCCGGACGCGCCCACGCTCTGCGAGGGCTGGACGGCTCGTGATCTCGCGGCCCATGTGGTCGTGCGGGAGCGCCGCACGGACGCGGCGGCCGGGATTGTCGTCGGGGCGCTGCGGGGCCGGCTGGAGCGGATCCAGTCGGAGTTCGCGGCGAAGCCCTTCGAGGAGCTGATCCAGCTGATCCGCACCGGGCCGCCGAGGCTCTCCCCGTACGCGCTGAAGCAGGTGGACGAGGCGGCGAACACGGTGGAGTTCTTCGTCCACGCCGAGGATGTGCGCCGGGCCCAGCCGGACTGGACCGCGCGGCCGCTGGACCGGGTCTTCGAGGACGCGCTCTGGGCGCGGCTGGAGAAGGGTGCGCGGCTGCTGGGGCGGAAGTCCCCGGTGGGTCTGGTGCTGCGGCGGCCGGACGGTCAGACGGCGGTGGCGCGCAAGGGGACGCCGGTGGTGACGGTGACGGGTGAGCCGAGCGAGCTGACGCTCTTCGCCTTCGGGCGGCAGGGCGCGGCGCAGGTGGATCTGTCGGGTGACAAGGAGGCGGTGGAGCGGGTGCGCACCGCCCGGCTGGGTATCGCGCTCTGAGCGGTCCCGGGCGCCGCCCCTGAGCGGTACGCACCGGGGTGTTCCCGGCCCCGGGCGGGGCCGGGAACACCCCGGCCTCGGCTCACCAGGCGATCGGCAGCTCCTTGACCCCCCGCATCAGCATGCCCTTGACCCAGGGCAGCTCCTTCTCGTCGGCGGTGAGCGTCAGATCGGGACAGCGCTCCAGCAGGCTGCGGAAGGCGATCCTGGCCTCCAGCCGGGCCAGCGGTGCCCCCAGGCAGTGGTGGATGCCGTGGCCGAAGGCCATATGGCCCCGGGCGTCACGGCGGACGTCGAAGGTCTCCGGCCGGTCGAAGCGGGCCGGGTCACGGCCGGCGTCCCCCTGGACGATCAGCGCGGCCGACCCCTTGGGTATGGTCACCCCGCCCAGCTCCACATCCTCCAGGACCAGCCGGATGGTGCTGGTCTCCACGGGTCCGTCGTAGCGCAGCATCTCCTCGACGGCCCCTTCGAACAGCTCGGGGTCCTCGCGCACCGCGGCGAGCTGCTCCGGGTGGTCGTGCAGGGCCCGCAGGCCGTTGCCGATGAGGTTGACGGTGGTCTCATGGCCGGCGATCAGGAGCAGCGCGCACATCCCGATCAGCTCCGGGGGCGAGAGCCGGTCGCCGCCCTCGTCCACGGTGTGGATGAGGCCGCTGAGGAGGTCCTCGCCGGGGGCGGCCCGTTTCGCCTCGATCAGTTTCAGGAGATAGGCGCCCATCTGCTCATAGGCGTCCTTCTCGGCGGAGGTGTCGACCGGTGAGACGATCTGGTTGGACCAGGCGCGGAAGGCGTTCCGGTCCAGTTCGGGCACGCCCAGCAGCTCGCAGATGACGGCCATGGGCAGCGGGAAGGCGAAGGACGCGATCAGATCGGCCCGGTGGTCCTCCCGGGCGAGCATGGTGTCCAGCAGCTCGTCGGTGATCTCCTGGATGCGGGGGGCCAGCCCCTCGATCCGCCGGGTGGTGAACTCCCGGCTGACCAGCCGCCGCAGCCGGGTGTGGTCCGGCGGGTCCATCATCAGCATGTGCTGGAGGGCGGGGGCGGCCGGGTCGATCTCCATGATCTCGGTGATCTGGTCGGACTTCAGCCAGTCCCTGCTGAAGCGGGGATCGGTGTAGGCGGTGCGGCAGGCCTCATGGCCGAGGACGAGATACAGCTCCACCCCCCTCGGCACCCGCACATGGTGGACGGGCCCCTCGGCGCGGAGCGCCGCGTACACGGGGTAGGGGTCGCGTTCGAAGTCGGGGCTGAGCTGTAACAGATCGGCGATGGGCCGGGCCGCCATGCGGGTCTCCCTGATCAGGATCATGAGTCGAACACACGTTTACCCTGATTCGGGGTCCCGAGAACGCCACTTCTCGGACAGTTCGTCCATCGAGAACGGCCCGCCGACGGCCGGTGCCGCGGCGGGCCGTAAAAGACCCAAAGGATCCCCCGGGGGGCTAGGTCGTGTCTTCAAAGTCCCGTCTGCCGGCCGTGCCCTGGCACGCACACTCGCGATGTTGTCGTCGGTCGCCGATGCTCCGCATGGACTCCCTCCTCCGCCTTGCGATTGCACGCACCAGACCCCGCCCGGCACGCCCTCCGGGCGAACGACGCTACTTTGAAGACACTCCCTAGCGGACCGGGTGGCCCGCCTCCCGGAGAGCGTCCTTGACCTGCGCGATCCGCAGATCGCCGAAGTGGAAGACGGAGGCCGCCAGGACCGCGTCGGCGCCCGCCTCGATCGCCGGCGGGAAGTCCTCCGTCCGGCCCGCGCCACCACTGGCGATCACCGGGACGCCGACATGCCGGCGGACCGCCCGGATCATCTCGATGTCATAGCCGCCCTTGGTGCCGTCGGCGTCCATCGAGTTCAGCAGGATCTCGCCCGCGCCCAGCTCGGCGGCGCGGTGCGCCCACTCCACGGCGTCGAGGCCGGTGCCCCGGCGACCGCCGTGGGTGGTCACCTCGAAGGAGCCGGAGGGGGTGCGCCGGGCGTCCACCGAGAGCACCAGCACCTGACGGCCGAAACGCTCCGCGATCTCCTGGATCAGCTCCGGACGGGCGATGGCGGCGGTGTTCACGCCCACCTTGTCGGCGCCCGCGCGCAGCAGCCGGTCCACGTCCTCGGCGGAGCGCACCCCGCCGCCCACGGTCAGCGGGATGAAGACCTGCTCGGCGGTGCGGCGCACCACGTCATAGGTGGTCTCGCGGTCACCGGAGGAGGCGGTGATGTCGAGGAAGGTCAGCTCGTCGGCGCCCTCCGCGTCGTACACCTTGGCCATCTCGACCGGGTCACCGGCGTCCCGGAGGTTCTGGAAGTTGACCCCCTTGACGACCCGGCCGTTGTCGACGTCGAGACAGGGGATGACCCGGACCGCGAGGGTTTCGCTCACTGGGCGACCACCGCCAGCGCCTCCTCCAGGGTGAACGCCTTGGCGTAGAGCGCCTTGCCGACGATGGCGCCCTCCACGCCCTGGGGCACCAGCGAGGCGATGGCCCGCAGATCGTCCAGGGAGGCGACCCCGCCGGAGGCGACCACCGGCTTGTCGGTACGGGAGCACACCTCGGCCAGCAGCTCCAGATTGGGGCCCTGGAGGGTGCCGTCCTTGGCGATGTCGGTGACGACATAGCGGGCGCAGCCCTCGGCGTCGAGCCGGGCCAGCGTCTCGTAGAGGTCGCCGCCGTCACGGGTCCAGCCCCGGCCGCGCAGGGTGGTGCCGCGGACGTCGAGGCCGACGGCGATCCGGTCGCCGTGCTCGGCGATGACCTTGGCGACCCACTCGGGGGTCTCCAGGGCGGCGGTGCCCAGATTGACCCGGGTGCAGCCGGTGGCCAGCGCGGCGGCGAGCGAGGCGTCGTCCCGGATGCCGCCCGACAGCTCGACCTTGATCTCCATCGTGCGGGTGACCTCGGCGATCAGCTCCCGGTTGTCCCCGGTGCCGAAGGCGGCGTCCAGGTCCACCAGGTGCAGCCACTCGGCACCCGCGCGCTGCCAGGCGAGGGCGGCGTCGAGCGGGGAGCCGTAGGAGGTCTCCGTACCGGACTCGCCGTGGACGAGACGGACGGCCTGACCGTCGCGGACATCGACGGCGGGGAGGAGTTCGAGCTTGCTCACAGTGTTCCGATCCAGTTGGTCAGCAGCTGGGCACCGGCGTCGCCGGACTTCTCGGGGTGGAACTGGGTCGCCCACAGCGCCCGGTTCTCCACAGCGGCGACAAAGCGCTCACCATGGGTGGCCCAGGTGACCCGGGGGGCGCGGATGGCCGGATTGGTGACCTCCAGCTCCCAGTCGTGCACCGCGTAGGAGTGCACGAAGTAGAAGCGGGCGTCGGCGTCGAGCCCGGCGAACAGCTCGCTGTCGGCCGGGGTCTCGACGGTGTTCCAGCCCATATGGGGAACGACGGGGGCCTTCAGCGGGCCGACGGTGCCGGGCCACTCGTCCAGCCCCTCGGTCTCGACGCCGTGCTCGATGCCCCGGGCGAAGAGGATCTGCATCCCGACGCAGATGCCCATCACCGGGCGGCCGCCGGAGAGCCGGCGGCCGATGATCCAGTCGCCCCGGGCGGCCCGCAACCCGTCCATGCAGGCGGAGAAGGCGCCGACGCCGGGGACGAGCAGTCCGTCGGCGTTCATGGCGGTGTCGAAGTCGCGCGTTATCTCCACCTCGGCGCCGACCCGGGCCAGGGCCCGCTCGGCGGAGCGGATGTTGCCGAATCCGTAGTCGAAGACGACGACCTTTTTGCGTCCCCCGCTCATGCCCACACCTCCAGCCGCATCACTCCGGCGAGCAGGCACATCGCCGCGCCGAAGGCGAGCAGGCCGATCACCCCGCGCGGCAGCTTCTGCTTCGCGAAGGAGTAGACACCGCCGAGGAGGAAGAGCCCCACGACGATGAGGGTGGTCGAGAGGCCGTTCACAACACCGTTCCGTTCACTGTGCCACTGTCTGTCACTGCCGCTGCCCGTGTGTCCGTCACAGGGCCCCCTTGGTGGAGGGGAGGATGCCCTCGGCCCGCGGGTCGCGCTCGCTGGCGTAGCGCAGGGCCCGCGCGAGCGCCTTGAACTGGCACTCCACGATGTGGTGGGCGTTGCGCCCGTACGGGACGTGGATGTGCAGCGCGATCTGGGCCTGGGCCACGAAGGACTCGAAGATGTGCCGGGTCATCGTGGTGTCGTACGTACCGATCATCGGCGCCATGTTCTCGGGCTCGGTGTGCACGAGATAGGGGCGCCCGGAGAGGTCCACCGTCACCTGGGCCAGCGACTCGTCCAGCGGGACGGTGCAGTTGCCGAAGCGGTAGATGCCGACCTTGTCGCCGAGTGCCTGCCTGAAGGCGGCGCCCAGCGCGAGCGCGGTGTCCTCGATGGTGTGGTGGGTGTCGATGTGCAGATCGCCCTCGGTCTTCACCGTGAGGTCGAAGAGACCGTGCCGCCCGAGCTGGTCGAGCATGTGGTCGTAGAAGCCGACCCCGGTCGACACCTCGACCCGGCCGGTGCCGTCGAGGTCGATCTCGACGAGGACGGATGTCTCCTTGGTGGTGCGCTCCACCCTGCCCACGCGGCTCATGCGTTCTGCTCCTTCTTCAGCTCACGGACCGCGTCGAGGAACGCGTCGTTCTCGGCGGGGGTGCCCGCGGTCACCCGCAGCCACCCGGGTACGCCGTTGTCACGGACGAGGACGCCCCGGTCGAGGATGCTCTGCCAGGCGTCGTGGGTGTCGGCGAAGCGGCCGAACTGGACGAAATTGGCGTCCGAGTCGGTCACCTCGTACCCGATGGCACGCAGCTCGGCGACGAGCCGGTCCCGCTCGGCCTTGAGCTGTTCGACGTACCCCAGCAGCGTATCGGTGTGCTCCAGCGCGGCGAGCGCGGTGGCCTGGGTGACCGCGGAGAGGTGGTACGGCAGCCTGACCAGCTGGACGGCGTCGACCACGGCGGGGTGGGCGGCGAGATAGCCGAGGCGCAGCCCCGCGGCGCCGAACGCCTTGGACATGGTGCGGGAGATCACCAGCTCGGGTCGGCCCTCGATCAGGGAGAGCAGCGAGGGCCGGTGGCTGAACTCCACATAGGCCTCGTCCACGACCACCAGCGAGGGCTTGGCCGCCTGGGCCGCCTCGTACAGGGCGAGCACGGTGCCGGCGTCGACGGCGGTGCCGGTGGGGTTGTTGGGCGAGGTGATGAAGACGACATCGGGGCGGTGCTCGGCGATGGCGTTCCGGGCGGCGTCGAGGTCGACGGTGAAGTCGTCGTCGCGCGGTCCGGAGATCCATTCGGTGCCGGTGCCCCGGGAGATCAGTGCGTGCATCGAGTACGAGGGCTCGAAGCCGATCGCGCGGCGGCCGGGGCCGCCGAAGGTCTGGAGCAGCTGCTGGATGATCTCGTTGGAGCCGTTGGCGGCCCAGACGTTCTCCCGGGCGACCGGGTGGCCGGTGGTGCGGGTGAGGTACCCGGCGAGCGCGGTGCGCAGCTCGACCGCGTCCCGGTCGGGGTAGCGGTTGAGGCCGCGCGCGGCCTCCCGTACCCGCTCGGTGATCCGCTCCACCAGGGCTTCCGGCAGGGGGTAGGGGTTCTCATTGGTGTTCAGCTGGACGGGTACGTCGAGCTGGGGGGCGCCGTACGGGGACTTGCCGCGCAGCTCCTCACGGATGGGCAGATCGCCGATCCGGATTCCGCCCCGGTCGGGGGTATCGCTCACTTGCCGGGCACCTTCCGCTCGCTCACTTCCCGGGCACCTTCCACTCGAACCGCGCCTTCATGGCCGCGCCGTGCGCGGGCAGGTCCTCCGCCTCCGCCAGGGTCACCACATGGTGGGTGACCTCGGCCAGAGCGTCGCGGGAGTAGTCCACGACATGGATGCCGCGCAGGAAGGACTGGACCGAGAGCCCGGAGGAGTGGCAGGCGCAGCCGCCGGTGGGCAGGACATGGTTGGACCCGGCGCAGTAGTCGCCGAGGGAGACCGGCGACCAGGGGCCGACGAAGATCGCTCCGGCGTTGCGCACCCGGGCGGCGACGGCGGAGGCGTTCTCGGTCTGGATCTCCAGGTGCTCGGCGCCATAGGCGTCGACCACCCGCAGGCCGTCCTCGACCGAGTCCACCAGGACGATCGCGGACTGCTTGCCGGTGAGGGCGGGCACGATCCGGTCGTCGGCGTGCCGGGCGGCGGCGACCTGCGGTTTCAGCTCCCGCTCGACGGCCTCGGCCAGCTCGGCGGAGTCGGTGACCAGCACGGCGGCGGCCATCGGGTCGTGCTCGGCCTGGCTGATCAGGTCGGCGGCGACATGGACCGGGTCGGCGCTCGCGTCGGCGAGGACCGCGATCTCGGTCGGGCCGGCCTCGGTGTCGATGCCGATCTTCCCGGTGAAGTAGCGCTTGGCTGCGGCGACCCAGATATTGCCGGGCCCGGTGACCATATTGGCGGGGACGCACTCCTCGGTGCCGTACGCGAACATCGCCACGGCCTGGGCGCCGCCCACCGCGTACACCTCGTCCACGCCGAGCAGGGCACAGGCGGCGAGGATGGTGGGGTGGGGCAGCCCGCCGTGGTCGCGCTGGGGCGGGGAGGCGAGGGCGATCGACTCGACACCGGCCTCCTGGGCCGGGACCGCGTTCATGATCACGGAGGAGGGGTAGACGGAGCGCCCGCCCGGGGCGTACAGCCCCACGCGCTCCACCGGCACCCACTTCTCGGTCACGGTGCCGCCGGGGACCACCTGGGTGGTGTGCTCGCTGCGGCGCTGGGCGCGGTGGACGATCCTGGCGCGCCGGATGGACTCCTCCAGCGCGGCCCTGACCTCGGGGTCCAGCTCCGCCAGGGCCTTCGTCAGGGCCTCGGCGGGCACCCGGGTGCGCGCCAGCCGTACGCCGTCGAATTTCTCCGCGTAGTCGATCAGTGCCGCCGTGCCACGATGATGGACGTCCTCGCAGATGGGCCGCACCTTCTCCAGGGCGGCCGTGACATCGAAGTCGGCACGGGGCAGCAGGGCGCGCAGCGCGGCCCCCTCGGGGAGGGCGTCGCCGCGCAGATCGATTCGGGAGATCACGGGGTCAATTCTCGCAGACCCGATCCGGGTGCTGTCGTCCGTATCACTGGCTGATACACGCCGCGGGACGCTGCGGGACCTTGATGACCATTAGCGTTCAGCGGGTCACCCAGGGGGAAGAACGCCAGCGAGGGATCGCGCGTACGCAGCGCGACCGGTCGATGACACCGAGGAGCGGAGGAGCGGCCTTGACAGAGCCGCTGGACGAGGTGCTGGACGACGAGGGGCCGCCGGACGGGCTGACCTCGACCGAGCAGCGGATGTGGAACGCGTTCCGGAACGGGAGCACCTACGATCTCAGCGATCCCGACCCCCTGCTCAACGATCCCTTCTCGCCGCGCCCCTGGGGCCCGGAGCGCAGTGTGCGGGCCTCCGTCGTCGCCCGGCTGCTGCTGAGCGGGCCGTCCCCGCAGCCGGGCCGGGTCAGCGCGTTCAAGCTGCGCGGCGGGCAGATCACCGGCACCCTCAAGCTGGCGGGCGGCAGCGTCTCGCCCTATGTGGAGCTGTACAACTGCCGTTTCGAGAACGAGGTGTGGTTCCCGGAGGCGCACTTCACCACGGTCCGGATGGTCGGCTGTGCCATCCCGCGGATCGAGGCGGCCCGGGTGCGCACGGAGGGCGATCTCCATCTGCCCCGCTGCCGGGTGGAGCACGGGATACGGCTGACGGACGCGCAGATCGGCACCGATCTGCTGATCAACCAGATCCATGTACGGCCGGACCGCCGGGGCCGGGCGATCACCGCCGACGGGCTCTCGGTGGCGCAGGACCTCCAGGCGGAGCTGATCGAGACCTATGGGGAGGTGAGTCTGCGGGGCGCCAAGGTCGGGGTGTCGCTGAGCCTGCGCGGCAGCCGGCTGCGGGCGGCGGGCCAGCGCCGGGCGCTGAACGCCCCGCAGCTCACCGTCGAGCGCACGCTCTATATGACCGGCGCCTGGGTGAGCGAGATCACCGGCAATCAGAACGCCACCCCGCCGTTCGGCATCCCGGTCGGCCCGGCGGGCCGCAACAGCAGGCTTCAGCCCTTCGAGTGCTACGGCGGGGTGCGGCTGGACGACGGCCGGTTCGGGGACGCGGTCGATCTGCACCGGGCGCGGTTCGTCCTGAGCCAGGGCGAGGAGCTGTCGCTGCGCCGGATCGTCAGCCCCGAGCTGCGCTTCAACGCCCAGCGCCCGGAGGAGGGACGGGTGGTGCTCAACGGCGCCAAGGTGGTGACCCTGGTCGACCAGGCCGCCAGCTGGCCGGGGCCCGGGGGGCTCGCCATGGGCGGTTTCGTGTACGAGAACCTGGTGCCGTACGAGGAGTTCCCGCTCTCCCGGCGGCTGGAGTGGGTGGCCTCGGCGACCCCCGAGTACTCGCCCGAGCCCTATGAGCGGCTCGCGACGGTGCTCCGCAACAGCGGGGAGGACGCGGACGCCCGTGAGGTGCTGCTGGCCAAGCAGCGCCGCCGCCGGGAGACGCTGCCGCTGGCGGCGAAGCTCTGGGGGTATCTCCAGGACTGGACGGTGGCGTACGGCTACCGGCCGGGCCGGGCCGCGCTCTGGATGGCGGTGGTGTGGGCGGCGGGGGCGCTGGCGTTCGCGCAGATCGAACCGGACCCCATCAAGAAGGACGAGCATCCGCAGTGGAACGCGGCGCTGTACGCGCTGGATCTGCTGATCCCGGTGATCAACCTCGGCCAGGACGGGCACTGGAAGCTGCTGGGCGGCTGGCAGTGGGTGGCGGCGGTGCTGGTGATGCTGGGCTGGATCCTGGCGACGACGGTGGCGGCGGGGGCCTCCCGGCTGCTCAGCCGGGGGTAGCTGCCCCGGGCACGCGGGACGGCCCGCACCGCGGGGGGACAGGGCGGGTCTCCTCGGGTCCGCCCCTTTCTTTACCGTCTCTTGATCTGCGTCAGGACAACCCTCGACGCCGCCACCAAAGCTTCACAGCTCCCCTCTGGCGCCGCCCCCACCTGCGCCTTTCAATGGTCCGCACCATGTCATTGCTTCGAGCACTGCTGCGCGCCTCGCGCGTGATCCGCCATGCGCCCCGGCTGGCCGACGGTCTGACTCCGGATGACGCGGTTCTGCTCGACGCGCCCGACGGACGGATCGGCCCGGCCCTGGTGGCGGCGGCGCTCGGGGAGTACGGACCCGCCGCCAAACTGCTGGCGACCACCC
Organism: Streptomyces sp. NPDC000594; assembly: GCF_040299965.1. Classification (NCBI taxonomy): domain Bacteria; kingdom Bacillati; phylum Actinomycetota; class Actinomycetes; order Kitasatosporales; family Streptomycetaceae; genus Streptomyces; species Streptomyces sp. NPDC000594. The sequence continues at coordinate 139,168 of NZ_JBEPCY010000008.1, forward strand.
GGGAGGCGGCCGAGTGGGAGAACCGCGACCGCTATGTCATGCGGCTGGCGTACTTCGCCCACTCGCGCGGGGAGTGGCTCTCCTCCTGGCTGGCGGCGGCCCCCCGGGACCCGGACGCGCTCACCGTCAAGGCGGAGCTGGCCGTCCGCCGGGCCTGGGACTCCCCCGCGCGGGCCGAGCGGCTGCGGGAGATCGGCCCGCTGATCGACGCGGCGGCCCAGGCCACCCCCGGTGACCCGGTGCCCTGGCGGATCGCGCTGGACCACGCCCGCGGCACCCACGCCGGGCACACCGACTTCGAGTCGCTGTGGGAACAGGCCGTACGCCGCTCCCCCCACCACTACGGCTGCCATGTGGCCGCACTGCGCTATCTCTCCGCGCAGTGGTACGGCTCGCACCGCGAGTGCTTCGACTTCGCCGAGCAGGCGGCGGTGGACGCCCTGCCCGGCTCCCTCGTCCAGGCGCTGCCGGTGCGCGCCGCCTTCGCGCGGATGGAGGCGTGCGCCCCGCCCACCGGGGAGCCGCACGGGGCCGTGGGCCTGGAGGACGAGCGGACCGACGCGGCGGCGGACCGGGCCATCGCGCTCTCGGCGACCTACCCGGTGGGGGACCCCTGGCCCGCCGAGGTCCGCAATCTGACCGCCTGTGTCCTGGTGCGGCAGGGCCGCTGGGCGGAGGCGCTGGAACAGTTCCGGCTGATCGGCCCCTGCGCGACCTCGTTCCCGTGGAACCGGCTCTCCGGCGATCCGCTCGGCCAGTTCCTGGAGACCCGCGGCTGGGTACGCGTCCAGGTGGCCTCGGCAACGCCGCTGCGCGGCAGGGCACCGGGCGGCCGGGGCTCCGCCCCCTGATCCACCCCGATCCCCCGGACAGGGCCTAGTCTTGTCCGTCGTGACCTCCGCACGGCTGCCCCTCTTCCCACTGAACTCGGTTCTCTTCCCGGGTCTCGTCCTGCCACTCAATGTCTTCGAGGAGCGGTATCGCGCCATGATGCGCGCGCTGCTGGCCCAGGACGCCTCCGAGCCACGGCTCTTCGCGGTCGTCGCCATCCGCGACGGCCAGGAGGTCGCGCCGACCCTGCCCGGCCTCCCCGACCCGACGGCACTGCCCGAGCGCGGTGCGGCGGCGGGCTTCGGCGACGATCCGATGAAGGTCTTCCACCCCGTCGGCTGTGTCGCCGACGCAGCCACCGTCCGGGAGCGCGAGGACGGCGGCTTCGAGGTGATCGCGACCGGGACCACCCGGGTCCGGCTGCTCTCCGTGGACACCGGCGGCCCCTATCTCACCGCCGAGCTGGAGGAGATCCCGGAGGAGCCGGGCCAGGACGCGGGCGCCCTCGCCGAGGGGGTGCTGCGGGCCTTCCGCAGCTACCAGAAGCGGCTCGCCGGGGCCCGCGAGCGGACCCTGACCACCGGCGCCGAGGTGCCCGACGACCCCTCGGTCATCTCCTATCTGGTCGCCTCGGCGGCCGTCCTGGACGTACCCGCCAAACAGCGTCTGCTGGAGGCGTCCGACACGGCGACCCGGCTCCGCGAGGAGCTGCGGCTGCTGCGGACCGAGACCGCGGTGCTCAAGCACCTCCCGTCGGTGCCGATGGTGCATCTGACCCAGACGCCGACCCATCCCAACTGAACCGGCACCGAGCCGGCGCCGAACCGACCCCGAACCGGCAGCGAAGCGATCAGGAGCCCGTGGAGTGGCGAAGAAGACGAGGAAGCAGGGCGGCACCCCGGCGACGGTGGCCCTGACGGCGGCGGGCACCGCGTACACCGTCCACGCCTATGACCACGACCCGGCCGCCGCCTCCTACGGCGGCGAGGCCGCCGAGGCCCTGGGCGTCTCCCCGGAGCGGGTCTTCAAGACCCTGGTCGCCGAGGTCGACGGCGAACTGACGGTGGCGGTCGTCCCGGTGGCGGGGCAGCTCGATCTGAAGGCCCTGGCGACGGCGGTGGGCGGAAAGCGGGCCGTCATGGCCGACCCCGCCGCGGCGGAGCGCACCACGGGGTATGTACGGGGCGGTATCTCCCCGCTGGGCCAGCGCAAGCGGCTGCGCACGGTGCTGGACGACTCCGCCACCGGCCATCCCACGATCTGTGTCTCCGCCGGCCGGCGGGGGCTGGAGGTGGAGCTGGCCCCGGACGACCTCGCGGAGCTGACGGGCGCGGTCCTGGCCCGGATCGGCCGGGGTTAGGGGCTTTCAAGCCCTCCGGGGCGGGTAGGGGTGCGCGGGGGCTCGACGGCGGCGCGGCGGTCGGATACGACGGTAGGAGACGGCCGGCGGACCACCGTCCGGCCGGGCCAGGGGAGGCGAACACCCAGTGTCCAAGCGCACCCGTAAACGCAAGTGGCGCACGCGCAAGGCCAACCACGGCAGGCGGCCCGCCTGACGGCCCGCCCCGCCCGGGTCCCGGAGGTGGTGCCGCACGGGACCCGGCCCGGGGCCGGTGGCTCAGCCGCCCTGCGGCGGCGGAGACGACTGCGGCGGGGGCGGCGGGGGTGACTGCGGCGCCCGTTCCGGCCACTCGGCCGGAGCGGGCGGCGGCACATACTCCGCCCAGGGCTCCGGATCGCGCGGACCGAAGGCGGCCGTCAGCCCGAGATGGGTGAGCATCGCCGCGAGCGGCCAGGCGATCAGCATCCCCTTGGCGGTGAGTTCCAGCGGCGCGTCGAAGACGACCCCCCGCCCCACCTGACGGGCGTGGGCGGCGACATCCTGCTCGGGCCCCAGGAAGACCCCGAGCCGCCAGGCGACCACCGAGCCCAGGATCCCGCCCAGCGCCAGCGCGGCCACCAGCACCACACCGCCATGACGGCGGAAGAGAAAGACCGCGGCGGCGGAGAGCACCCCGAAGCCCAGGGCCAGCAGGGCGAAGACGCCGTCCGCGCCCACCGCCTCCTCGCCCTCGGAGTTCCTCAGGAAGACCGCCTCACCGTCGGAGACCAGCGGCACCCGGGGGGCCAGCCAGAGCCAGAGCAGCCCCAGCGCCACCCCGGCCGCCGTGACGGCCAGCAGCACCAGCAGCCCGGTCCGTACCTCCGCGGCACCCTCCGCGCGCACGGCGCTCGGATCCTCGGGCGGCGGCACGGCCTGCCACGGATCGTGGTTCGGCGGGGGCGGTGTCAGCGGTGCGGTCACCCGGACATCGTGCCAGGCGGTCGCGGACCCCGCCTCACCGGACCGCCGCGCGCCGGTACGCCCAGGTGGCGACCGTCAGCGAGACCACGCCCACCGCCGCGCAGACCAGCAGGTCGATGCCGACCGCCGTCCAGTCGGGCCGGGCCTCGAACGTCCTGGCGAGGGCCTCGACACCATAGGTGGAGGGGAGGAGATCACGGGCGTACGAGATGGGCTCCGGCATCCGCGCCTCCGGGAGCACACCCAGCAGCAGCGCAGCCGACATGCCCAGCTGCCCCAGCAGGGTGGCCAGCTCCTGGCGGGGGGCCAGCAGCCCGAGGGCCGCGCCGAGGCCCGCCAGGGCCGCCCCCGCCAGCGGGATCACCGCCACCAGCACCCACAGATGGGTGAGGGGCAGCGAGAAGAGGAAACTGCCCACCACCGCCGTGACGACCGTGCCGGGCACCGTGAAGGAGGCATACGCCCCGGCCGCGCCCAGCACCACGGCGGCGGGCGGCACCGGCAGTGTGGCGTAGTGGTCGAGACCCCCGCTGGCACGGAGCTGTCCGAAGTACTGGGCCAGCAGATTGAGCGCGACGAACGCGACGACCAGGACGGCGGAGCCCGCCACCACGGCCCGTGCCTCGTCCCCGCCGTCGACCACCCCGCGCATCAGGACCATGATCCCGATCGACTGGAAGGTCGCCACGAACAGCAGCGGGATCCGGGCCACCCGGGCCCGGGACAGCTGGGCGCGGTAGACGGCGGCGAGCGCGGGCAGCAACTGGGCCACGGGCGCGAGCGGCGCCGCGGCGACCACCTCCACCGGCTCGGTCGTCTCCCTGCCGCGCGTCCGTCCGGACACCGCCTCCGCGGGCACGATGCTCACGCCTTGACCAGCCCTTTCATCGCGTTCCCCCCGAGCGCCAAATACACGTCCTCCAGACTGGGCGTCGCCAGCGTGAAGTCGTCGAGCGCGGAGAAGGCCGCGCCCCCCGTCACCGCGGCGACCGCCGCGCGCGCCGCGTCCGGCGCCAGTCTGAGCACCCAGCGGCGCCCGGACTCCTGGGCGATGTCCTGGAGCGCGGCCACCTCGGGCACCTCCAGCGGCGCCCTCTCACGCCACACCAGCTCCACCCGTACCTCGCCCGCGATCCGTTCCTTGAGCCCGCCGGGGGTGTCGCAGGCGATCACCCGGCCCCGCTCCAGTACGGCGACGCGGTCCAGCACCGTCTCGGCCTCGATCACATTGTGGGTGACCAGGACGACGGTGGTGCCGTGCTCGGCCCGCCGGCGGTCGACGGCGGCCCAGACGGCGCGCCGCGCGACCGGGTCCATCCCGGTGGTGGGCTCGTCCAGGACCAGCAGCGGGCGCCGTCCGACGAGGGTGGCGGCGAAGCAGGCGAGCCGGCGCTGTCCCCCGGAGAGCTTCTTCAGGGGGCGCTCGGCCAGCTCGGTCAGACCGAGTTCGCCGAGGACCCCGTCCCGCTCCGCGCGGGCGTCCCGCAGGGAGAGCCCGCGCAGCCGGCCGGTGGTCTCGGCGGCGAGCCCGACGGTCAGCTCGTCCAGGGCGGTGGACTCCTGCCCGAGATAGCCGATGAGCCGCGCGGCCCGCTCCGGATGACGTACGAGATCGTGGCCGAGGACCTCGACACCGCCCGCGTCGGGGCGCATCAGCCCGGTCAGCTGGCGTACCAGGGTCGACTTGCCGGCGCCATTGGGTCCGAGCAGGCCGAAGATCTCGCCGCCCCGGACCTCCAGGCTGACGCCGTCCGTCGCCCGGACCTCGGGGGTCGCCGGGACCCCTCGGCGCGCGCGCACGGCAGGGTAGGTCTTGACCAACCGCCGCACCGCACACACCGTACTCACGAGGTACGAGAGTACGGGGTCCCCGGGGCTACTCCCCCGCGGGGGCGTGTTCCGCGGCGGCCCGTACGTCGATCTCCCGCCAGAACCCCGCCCGGATGGCATAACGGTCGTGCTCGTCGATCTGGTCGTCCTTGTGGGCGAGGAGTCCGAACCGGGCCGCGTACCGGAGGAGTTCCCCGTCGATACGGTGCGGGATCCGCGGGTACAGGGTGGAGAGCTTCTGTGCGTGGGCACTCTCCGGCAGCCGCTCCATCCAGCGGCGGGCGAAGACCTGGCCGACCTCGAAGGGGTCGCCGCCGACGGTGGTGATGTCCTCCTCGCGGTCGGCCCAGCGCTGCTCGGCGCTGGTGAGCTGGGCGAGGGTGGGCAGGGACGCGGTCTCCGGCGGTTCGCCGAGCGGCCCGGCGCCGGGGCGCTCGATCCAGCCCTTGTCGGAGGACCAGCGCAGGGTCGCGGTCGCCGGGTGCTGCGGGGTCTGGCCGCCGGGGGCGCGGAGGCTCGCGAGGTCCTTGGGGGTGGGGACGCCCTTGGTGGCGGGCGCGGCGGGCTGCTCCCCCGCCGGGGCGGGCCGGGAGCCGTTGCGGGCCGGTTCGGGGGCGGTGGTCCGGGCGGCGGCGAGCGCCGCCTCGGGCAGCGGGGCGGAGAGGATGGCGGCGATCTCCGGCCGGGGCACCGGCTGGGGGGCGCAGACCCCGGTCAGCTCCTTGGCGCGGACGGCGGTGGTGATCCAGGCCCGGTCGAGGACCCGGCGCTCATCGGCCTCGGCGACCAGGTCCTCGGACTGGTTGTAGTCGCCGTCGGCGGCCTGGACGGCCCAGAGGTGGACGGCGACACCGTGTTCCTTGGCGGACATCAGACCGGGCAGCAGATCGCCGTCGCCGGTCACCAGCACCACATCGGAGCAGGCGCGGTTACGGGCCAGCTCGGTCAGTTCGGCGTGCATGGCGGCGTCCACGCCCTTCTGCGCCCAGCGGCCGTCGCTACGGGTCAGCGCGCCGAGGCGGACGGTCACCCGGGGCATCACCCGCAGCCGCCGGTGCTCGGGCTGGGGCACCCGGTCGGGCGCGCCGTCGAACCAGTAGATACGGAGCAGCGGACGTTCGGTGTCCTTCTCCGCCAGCTCGCGCAGGCCCTGGATGAGGGCGGTGTGGTCGACGGTGATCCGGGAACGCACCGGTTCCCCGGCCAGCAGGCTCGCGGCGGCGCCGAGCAGATAACCGGCGTCCACCAGCACAACGCAGCGGTCCACGCGCTCCACCCTCTTTCCGGTACTCGGTATCAGGTGCTCGATATCAGGCTTCTGAGGACTGGGATATGGGACTGGGATATCAAGGAAAGCTGGGCAATCTGGAAATCTGAGCGATTCGATCTTGAAGAGTCGTCCCCCGGCGGGGTTTCCGGCGCGTCGGGAGGGCTGGGCGGGCCGGTGACTCCGGCGGCGCCACGACCCGAGGACCCCTCCGGACCGGGGATTGTTCCGGGTTTTCCACGAGTCTGCCCGACGGTCCACGGGTTAACGGCCGGAACTCGATCATCGGCGTGGCGGAACCCGGGGAACGTCCACGACAAGTGCCCTCTTACCCAGAGCAATGATCCAAAATGCGACTTATCGCCCTATGTGTGAGTCTGGTCGCGGCCCCGGACCCAAGACCCCCGTTGGAGGCATCCCATGGCCAAGAACAAGAACCGCAAGGGCAGCCAGCAGCAGCGCGCCGCGGCGGCGGAACGCGCCAAGGAGGAGTCCCGCTCCACCGCCTATGAGTCCCAGGCACAGCCCCAGACCCAGGCCCAGGGCAGCCCGGCGGATGTCGCGCGGAAGCATCAGCGGCGCTTCGGCCACAACTGACCACCGGCCCGGTCCCCACGACCGGACCGGCGCCCCGAAGACAGCAGGGGGCGCGCCCGTCACCACGGGCGCGCCCCCTTTTCACCGCTCGCGCCGTGCGCGCCGGGTCAGCCGGCCAACAGACGGGCGGGCCGACCGGCCGACGGGCGGATCAGCCGGCCAGGCAGGACGGGCCGAGCAGCACCTTCAGATCGCCGAAGAGCGCGGGGTCGGGCTGGACCCGGTGCCGGTCGAGCCGGAGCACCGTGGTCGAGCGCGGCCCCTGGAGCTTGATCCGGACCTCGGTGTTGCCCCGGTGGTGGCTGAGGATCTCCCCCAGCCTGGTGACCATGGGCGGGGTGACCCGCACGGTGGGGATGGTGACGATCACGGGGGCGTTGGTCCCGGCGTTCGACAGATCGGGGACCTGCATCTCCATGGCGACCAGCCGGGGCACATCCTCGCGCTTGTCCAGGCGTCCCTTGACGAAGACCACCGTGTCCTCGACCAGCTGGGTGGAGACCAGCTGATAGGTGGCGGGGAAGAACATGCACTCGATGGATCCGGCCAGGTCCTCCACGGTGGCGATGGCCCAGGCGTTGCCCTGCTTGGTCATCTTCCGCTGGAGTCCGGAGATGATGCCGCCGATCGTCACCACCGCGCCGTCCGCGTGCTCACCCCCGGTGAGCTGGGAGATCGACGCGTCCGACTTGTCGGTGAGGACATGCTCGATCCCGAAGAGCGGATGGTCGGAGACATAGAGTCCGAGCATCTCCCGCTCCTGGGCGAGCAGATAGGACTTCTCCCACTCCACATCGGAGAACTCCACATCCATGCCGAACCCGGGCTCGTCGCCGCCCTCGTCGCTCATCCCGCCGAAGAGGTCGAACTGTCCCTCGGCCTCCTTGCGCTTGACCGCGACCACATTGTCGATCATCGGCTCGTGGTGGGCGACCAGCCCCTTGCGGGTGTGGCCCAGCTCGTCGAAGGCGCCCGCCTTGATCAGCGATTCCACGGTCCGCTTGTTGCAGACCACCACCTCGACCTTGTCCAGGAAGTCCGGGAAGGAGGAGTACTTCCCCTTGGACTTCCGGCAGCGGATGATCGACTCCACCACATTGGTACCGACATTCCGCACGGCGGAGAGGCCGAAGAGAATGACGTCGTCACCCTGGGCGGCGAAGTTCGACTGCGACTCGTTGACATTCGGCGGGAGCACCTTGATGCCCATCCGGCGGCACTCGTTCAGATAGACGGCCGACTTGTCCTTGTCGTCCTTCACCGAGGTCAGCAGGGCCGCCATGTACTCGGCCGGGTAATTGGCCTTGAGATACGCGGTCCAGTAGGTGACCAGTCCGTACGCGGAGGAGTGCGCCTTGTTGAAGGCGTATCCGGCGAACGGGACCAGCACGTCCCAGAGCCCCTTGATGGCCTCGTCCGAATATCCGTTCTTCCGCGCGCCCGCCTGGAAGATGGTGAAGTTCTTCGCCAGTTCCTCGGGCTTCTTCTTGCCCATGACGCGACGGAGGATGTCGGCCTCGCCGAGGCTGTACCCGGCGATGATCTGGGCGGCCTTCTGCACCTGCTCCTGGTACACGATGAGGCCGTAGGTGACATCCAGGACCTCCTTGAGCGGCTCCTCCAGCTCAGGGTGGATCGGGGTGATCTCCTGCTGCTTGTTCTTCCGCAGCGCGTAGTTCGTATGGGAGTTCATTCCCATCGGGCCGGGCCGGTACAGGGCCGACACGGCGGAGATGTCCTCGAAGTTGTCGGGCTTCATCAGCCGCAGCAGCGAGCGCATCGGTCCGCCGTCGAACTGGAAGACACCGAGGGTGTCACCCCGGCAGAGCAGCTCATAGGTCGTGGGGTCGTCCAGCGGGAGGGCGAGCATCTCCAGCTCGATCCCCTTGTTCGCCTTCACCATCTTGACGGCGTCGTCCATGATGGTGAGGTTCCGCAGGCCCAGGAAGTCCATCTTCAGCAGGCCGAGCGACTCGCACTGCGGATAGTCCCACTGGGTGATGGTGACACCGTCGGTGTGCCGCACCCAGACGGGGGCGTGGTCCACGATGGGCTCACTGGACATGATCACGCCGGCGGCGTGCACACCCATCTGCCGGACCAGTCCCTCGACGCCCCTGGCGGTGTCGATGACCTTCTTGACGTCCGGCTCGTTCTCGTACATCCCCCGGATCTCGCCCGCCTCGCTGTAGCGGGGGTGCGAGGGGTCGAGGATGCCGGAGAGCGGGATGCCCTTGCCGAGCACATCGGCGGGCATGGCCTTGGTGAGCCGGTCGCCCATCGCGTACGGGTAGCCCAGGACCCGGGCGGAGTCCTTGATCGCGTTCTTGGCCTTGATGGTGCCGTAGGTGCCGATCATGGCGACCTTGTCGGCGCCGTACTTCTCGGTCACATACCGGATCACCTCGACGCGCCGACGCTCGTCGAAGTCGATGTCGACATCGGGCATCGAGACACGCTCGGGGTTGAGGAAGCGCTCGAAGATCAGTCCGTGCTCGATCGGGTCGAGGTCGGTGATCCCCATCGCGTACGCCACGATCGAGCCCGCCGCGGATCCACGGCCGGGGCCGACCGCGATGCCGTTGTTCTTGGCCCACATGATGAAGTCGGCGACCACGAGGAAGTACCCGGGGAAGCCCATCTCCAGGATGACGCCCATCTCGTACTCGACCTGCTTGAGGCGGTCCTCCGGGATGCCGCCCGGATAGCGCCGCGCCATGCCGCGCATGGTCTCCTCGCGGAACCAGGTGACCTCGGTGTATCCGTCGGGGATGTCGAACTTCGGCATCAGGTTCCGCTCGACGAACATCCCGGAGGTGTCGATCTGCTCGGCGACCAGGAGGGTGTTGCGGCACCCCTCCTGCCAGGCGTCGGAGGAGTCGATGGCGTACATCTGGTCCGTCGACTTCAGGTAGTACCCGGTGCCGTCGAAGCGGAAGCGGTCGGGGTCGGAGAGGTTCTTGCCGGTCTGGATGCAGAGCAGCGCGTCGTGCGCCTGGGCCTCGTGGTCATAGGTGTAGTGGGAGTCATTGGTGACCAGCGGGGGGATGCCCAGCTTCTTGCCGATCTCCAGCAGCCCGTCCCGGACCCGGCGCTCGATCTCGATGCCGTGGTCCATCAGCTCCAGGAAGTAGCGGCCCTTGCCGAAGATGTCCTGGTAGTCCGAGGCCGCCTTCAGCGCCTCGTCGAACTGGCCGAGGCGGAGCCGGGTCTGGAGTTCGCCGGAGGGGCATCCGGTGGAGGCGATCAGACCCTCGGACCACTGGGCGATGGTCTCCCGGTCCATCCGGGGCCACTTCTGGAGCCAGCCCTCGGCATAGGCGTCCGAGGAGAGCCGGAAGAGATGGTGCAGACCGGTGCTGTTCGCCGCCCAGATGGTTTTGTGGGTGTAACCACCGGAACCGGACACATCGTCCCGCTTCTGGTGCGGCTGTCCCCACTGGATCTTCCGCTTGTTCCGCCGGGACTCGGGCGCCACATACGCCTCGATGCCGATGATCGGGGTGACGCCCGCGCCCTTGGCCTGGTGGAAGAAGTCGTACGCCCCGTGGAGGTTGCCGTGGTCGGTCATGGCGATGTGCGTCATCCCCATGTCGTTGCAGGCGGCGAACATGTCCTTGAGCCGGGCCGCACCGTCCAGCAGCGAGTACTGCGTGTGCACATGCAGATGCGTAAAGGGCGGTTTGGTCACGGTGTGGGCCTCCGGAGGAACGGGCGACGGCGGGCTGCGGAGTGTCTGGGGGGACAGCGTGGAAGTCTACGACTTGGCGCCGGTGGACGCGGGGGGTCCGCGAGGTCTCCGGGCACTCCCGGGGCGCGTCGGGCGTTGCCCCTGAGGGGGCACCTTCCCGGGAGGCGGACGCGGCCGCGGCACCGGGCCGTCCCCCGGTATTTTCGCCCCGTGTTCTCGCGGTGTATTCCTTCTCACGTCCGCCGCACCCCCCGCCGTACCGCTTTCCGCTTTGTCCTTCTTTCCCTTCCTTTCCCTTCCTTTTTCGGCTCAGAACGACGCATTTCGCGCACCAGGAGGCACCCAGTGATGTCGGTTCCGTATCTCGCCGAGGTCTCACCCGAGAAGCGGGGCGAGCAGATCCTCGGTGAGTTCGACGCCGCCTTCGGCGAGCTGCTGGCCGCCGACCCGGCCGCCTTCCGGGTCAAGTTCCGCAAGATGGCCTCCTCCGCCTTCGCCTTCTACCGGGGGGCGGCCTGTCTCTTCTACGCCGACCTGGAGCGGGAGCACACCACCCGCGGCGACGGCGCGATCACCACCGGTCCCTATCTGGACGAGCGCACCAGCCGGGTATGGATCCACGGCGATCTCCACGCCGAGAACTTCGGCACCTATATGAATGCGAACGGCCGTCTGATCTTCAATGTGAACGATTTCGACGAGGCGTATGTGGGCCCCTTCACCTGGGACCTCCAGCGGCTGGCCGCCTCGCTGGCGCTGATCGGCTACACCAAGGCGTACAGCGACGAGCAGATCACCGAGCTGGTGCGGATCTGTGCCACCGCCTACCGGGAGCGGATCCACGCCCTCTCCGCCGGGGCCAGGGACGAGGAGGTGCCGCCCTTCACCCTGGACTCCGCCGACGGCCCGCTCCTCGGAGTGCTGCGGGACGCCCGCTCCCGTACCCGCTTCGAGCTGCTGGAGTCGATGACGGAGATCCGTGAGGCCGAGCGGCGCTTCGCCGACGGCGGCGGCGCCATCGAGCTGGACGCCGCCACCCGGTACAAGGTGCTGGCCGCCTTCGACGGCTATCTGGAGACCCTGCCCGAGTCCAGCCTCACCCGCCCCGACTCGTACCGGGTCAAGGACGTCGTCGGGCGGCGCGGCATCGGGATCGGCTCCGCCGGGCTGCCCTCGTACAACATCCTGCTGGAGGGGAACAGCGACGCCCTGGAGAACGATGTCGTGATCTACATGAAGCAGGCGCAGACCCCGGCGGTCTCCCGCCATATCGACGACCCTTCGGTACGGGGGTACTTCCTGCACGAGGGCCACCGCACCGTGATCTCGCAGCGGGCGCTCCAGGACCATGCCGACCCCTGGCTGGGCTGGACCGAGCTGGACGGGGCCGGTCAGCTGGTCGCCGAGGTCTCGCCGTACGCGGTGGACCTGGACTGGACCGATCTGGACGACCCGGCGGAGGTCGCCGCCGTCGTCGCCGACCTCGGCCGGGCGACGGCGACCATGCACGCCGCCGCGGACGAGGGCAGCGGGCACTCGCTGGTGCCGTTCTCCACCGAGCGGGCCATCGACGCGGCCATCGCGGCGGACGAGGAGGGCTTCCCCGCGCTGCTGGTGGACTTCGCCCACCGGTACGGCGCCCGGGCGCGGGCGGACCACCAGATCTTCGTGGACCTCTTCCGCAACGGGCGCATACCGGGACTGTGACCGGCGCCGCTCCGGGGCCGGCTCACCGGCTCCGGGCGGGCGCGGGCGGGCACGGGGCTCGCGAGGGAGCCACCCTTAAGACTCCTCTCACCCGGACATGGCACACTCGCGGTGATGGATGTATCGGGTAGGCAGCTCCGGACGGTGCGGGCAGCGATCTTCACGGCTCTGGTCGTGACGCTGTCCGCCGCCTCCCATGTGCTGCTCTCCCGGACCCCGCTGCCGTGGGTCACGGTCGCCGGCCTCTCGGTGGTCGTCTTCGCCGTCGCCTGGGCCCTCGCCGGGCGCGAGCGCGGCTACTGGCGGATCGCGAGCCTGCTCATCCCGCTGGAGCTGGCCGCCGACACGGTCTTCACCAGCGGCCAGGAGCTGTGTTACGGCCCCGGCGGCGGACCGGTCACCGGCTCGCTGCGGGCCCTCGGCCTCGAAGTGCTCTGCGGCGGCTCCGCCGGGGCGCAGCTGCCCGGGGTGAGCGCCGCCGGGCACCAGGCCGCCGGGGTGCTGGGCTCCTCGCATCCGGCCCTGCCCTGGCTGCTGCTGGCCGCCCATGTCTCGGTCGGGCTGCTCGCCGCCGCCTGGCTGCGGCACGGCGAGGCGGCGCTGGCCTCGCTGGTACGGGCGCTGGGCGCGCTCGCCCTCGGTCCGCTGCTGCTCGCCTTCGGCCTGGCGGTACGGGTGGCCCGCCCGGTGCGGCGGATGCCCCGTACCCCGGTGCGCTCCGCCGTCTCGCGTACCCGGCCGCTGGTCCACTCCGTCGGCCGGCGCGGACCGCCCGTCCTCGTCCTCGGCTGACGATCTCCCGGCTGTCCCGGGCCCCCTGGGCCCGCTCCCCTCGTGGAGCCCTTCGCCGGGGACCGTTTCGCCCACGCGACATCCCCTTACTTCTCCGTGCCCGCTGCGGCACGGCGTACCCCTCGGAGTGAATCACCATGAGCGCACGGAACAGCAAGGCGAACAAGGCGGCGGCGCGGGAGCGGATCCGCCAGGAGCAGGAGCGCCAGGCCAGGAAGGACCGCACCCGGCGGCAGCTGATCGTCGTCGGCTCGACCCTGGGCTCGCTGGCCCTGGTCGGCGGTATCGCCTTCGCCGTGAAGAAGGCGACCGAGCCCAGCGGCTGGGACGAGGCGAAGAAGGTCAAGAACGTCACCGCTCCCGCGAACACCAGTGGCACCAACGGCACCGAGCTGATCATCGGCAAGCCGGCCGCGAAGAAGACGCTGGAGCTGTACGAGGACTCCCGCTGCCCGGTCTGCGCCACCTTCGAGCAGGGTGTCGGCCCCACGCTGGAGAAGGATGTCGAGGCCGGCAAGTACAAGCTGAAGTACGTCGGCGCCACCTTCCTCGACGGCAACAGCGGCGAGGGCTCCAAGAACGCGCTGAGCGCGCTGGGCGCGGCGGTCAATGTCAGCCCCGAGGCGTTCCTGCACTTCAAGGCGGCCCTCTACTCCAAGGAGCTGCACCCCCAGGAGAGCGAGGACAAGCTCGCGGATGACGCGTACATCCTGAAGATCGCCGACAAGGTCGACGCGCTGAAGGACAACGCCCGGTTCGAGAAGGACGTCAAGGAGGGCACCTTCGACGCCTGGGCGATGAAGATGTCGGCGACCTTCGACGACAGCGGGGTCAAGGGCACCCCGACCCTGCGGATGGACGGCAAGAACGTCACCGCCGAGGGCTCGCAGAACGCGCCGATGACGGCGGAGCAGTTCCGGGCCTCCGTGGACAAGGCCCTCAAGGGCTGACCGGCGCGCCGGACCCCGGGGCCCTGGCCGGTCCCGGTTCAGGAGCCCTGGGGGTCCCGGGGCTCCAGCGAGTCCAGGAAACCGAGCGCGGAGCGCCAGGTCCGCTCCGCCGCCTCGGCGTCGAAGTCCGGCAGCTCCGGGTCGGTGTAGAGATGCCCGGCGCCGGGGTAGGTGTGCACCTCCACATCCGCCCCCGCCCGGGTCATCCGCAGATACCAGGCGGTCAGCCAGTCGTGCGGCTCAAAGGCGTCCGGGTCGGCCACATGCAGCTGTACGGGCAGCTCGTCCACGGAGGCGTTGTCGGCGATGTCCGAGGTGCCGTGGAGCAGCAGCAGCCCCCGGGCCTTCCCGTCGCCCAGCGCCAGATTCTGGGCGACCGCGGCGCCGAGCGAGAACCCCGCGTACACCAGCCCCTGGTCGGAGTGGGGCGCGGCGGCGGCGACGGCCCGCTTCAGCAGCCCCTCCGGGCCGATCTCGTCCTGGTACGCCCGCGCCTCCTCCAGGTCGTCGAAGACCTGTCCCTCGTAGAGGTCGGGGGTCCACACCTGGTGACCCGCCGCCCGCAGCCGGTCGGCGGCGGCGGTGACGGCGGGGCGGAGACCGTACACGGAAGAGAAAAGCATGATGTGCATGGGTTCAGGTTACGTTCGAGAACATGGAGAACGTACTGCGCCCACTGCTCGTGATCGGTGGCTCGGTCGTCCTCACGCTCCTCGTGGGATGGCTGGCCGACCTGTTGCTCCGCCGCGCCGACACCCGGCACCCGGAGACCCCGTTGTGGGGTCTGCTGCGCCGCTGCCGGCTCCCCCTCCAGGTGGTGCTGGCCACCGCGCTGCTGAGAGGCAGCTACCGGCAGACCGGGATCGCCTGGCTGGAGAGCCACCAGACCGCGATCGGACGGCTGCTGAGCCTGGTGCTGATCGGCGCCTCCGCCTGGCTGGTGGTGGGGATCGCCACGGCGGTGGTGGAGTCGGTCTACTCCCGTTACGCCGCCGCCACCCGGGACCCCGCGCGGGTGCGCCGGGTACGGACCCAGGTCACCCTGATCCAGCGGGTGGTCATCGCGGTCGTCGGGGTGGTGGCCGTCGCGGCGATGCTGCTGACCTTCCCGGCGATGCGGACCGTGGGCACCTCGATGCTGGCATCGGCCGGTGTGCTCGGCATCGTCGCGGGTGTCGCCGCCCAGTCCACCCTGGGCAATCTCTTCGCCGGGCTCCAGATCGCCTTCGGTGACATGGTCCGGATCGGGGACACCGTGGTGGTGGACGGCGAGTGGGGCACGGTGGAGGAGATCACCCTGACCTTCCTCGCCGTACGGACCTGGGACGAGCGCCGGATCACCATGCCGGTGTCGTACTTCACCAGCAAGCCCTTCGAGAACTGGTCGCGCGGCGGGGTGCAGATGACCGGGACGGTCTTCCTCCATCTCGACCACTCGGCTCCGGTGCCGGCGCTGCGGGAGCGGCTGCGGGAGGTGATCGGCGAGTGCCCCGCCTGGGACGGCCGGGACTGGTCGCTCGCGGTCACGGACAGCACGCCCACCACGATCCAGGTGCGGGCGGTGGTCACCGCGAAGGACGCCGACGACATCTGGACCGTCCGGTGCGTGGTGCGGGAGCGGCTGGTGGCCTGGCTGCACGAGCACCATCCGTACGCCCTGCCGAAGGTGGCGACGGCGCCCGCGCCGGGCGGCGGGCCCCTCCCGGGTCCCCGGAAGGCGGCCGGCGCCCCGAAGGAGAAGCCCTCCGCGCCGTCCGCCCCCTCCGCGCCCGCGCCTTCCGTACCTTCCGTGTCTTCCGCGCCGTCCGCCGAGGGCACCGGCACGGCCCCGGACGGTGCCCGTACCGGACGGGGGTGACCCCGGGGTCAGCGCAGGCTGCGGACATCCAGATGGCGCAGCACCCGGTCGACCACCTCGGGGTCGATACCGGGCTCGCTGCGGGCGGCCAGCACCTCATGGCGGGCCGCCGACAGCATCTCGCGCTGGATCCGGCGGAGGGTGCGGGCCCGCTCGGACCGGTGGTGGTACCACTCGCGCCGGTCCTCGTCCACGATGTCCGGGCTGATCCGCGCCCCCACCTCGTACGCCCCTCGCTGGAGCCGTTCGCTGACATCGTCCGGCAGCTGCTCGACCTCCTCGATCTCCCGGAGCCGGTGGCGGGCGGCACGGGCGGCGCGCAGGGCGAGGCTGTGCTCCAGCTCGCGTTCGGCGCCGATGTCGGCGCGCACCCCGAGCCGCCGGACCAGCCAGGGCAGGGTCAGCCCCTGGAGCACCAGCGTGGTCAGGATCACCACGAAGGCGATGAAGACGATCTCGTCGCGGCCGGGGAAGGGGGTCCCGCTGTCGGTGAGCAGCGGGATGGCGAGCGCCAGGGAGACGGAGGCGACCCCGCGCATGCCCGACCACCACATGACGACCGTCTCGCGCCAGCTGACGGGGATGTCCTCGTCGTAGTCCCGGCGGGAGTGCAGCCGCTGGGCCAGCCAGGTGGCGGGGAGCAGCCACAGCAGCCGGACCAGGACGACCACACCGGTGATCAGCGCGCCCCAGAGGAGCAGCCGGTCCATCCGGCCGTCGACGGTGACGATGACGGTCCGCAGCTCCAGCCCGATGAGTCCGAAGGCCACCCCGGTGACCAGGGTGTCCACGATCTGCCAGAAGGTGTTCCCGGCGAGGCGGCCGGCCACGTCGTCGGCGTCGGCGGTGTGCTCGGCGAGGAAGAGGGCGGTGGTGAGGACGGCGAGGACCCCGGAGCCGTGCAGCTCCTCGGCGAGGACATAGCTCGCGAAGGGCACCAGCAGCGACAGTCCGACCTGGAGGGTGGCGTCGCCGAGCAGGCTCATCAGATGGTTGGAGATCCAGCCGAGGGCGAGTCCGACGGCGACCGCGACGGCGGCGGAGAGGACGAACTGCCCGGCGGCGGCGGGCCAGGAGAAGGTTCCGCTGACGACCGCGGCGATGGCGATGTGGTAGAGCACGATCGCCGTGACGTCGTTGAACAGCCCCTCGCCCTCCAGGATGGAGATCAGCCGGCGGGGCAGGCCGAGCCGTCCGGCGACGGCGGTGGCGGCGATGGGGTCGGGCGGGGCGACCAGCGCGCCCAGGGCCACGGCGGCGGCGAGCGGCAGTCCGGGGACGACGGCCTGGGCGACGGAGGCGACGGCGGCCGTGGTGACCAGCACCAGGGCGATGGCGAGCAGCAGGATCGGCCGGACATTCGCGGTGAACTGGCGCCAGGAGGTGCGCTGGACCGCCGCGTAGAGCAGGGGCGGCAGCACCAGCGGAAGGATGAATTCCGGCGGGATGTCGACCGTCGGCGCGAAGGGCAGAAAGGCGACCACCGCCCCGGCGAGCGTCATCAGCACCGGGGCGGGCAGATCCAGCCGCTCGGCCAGGGGCACCGTGACCACGGCCCCGAGCAGCAGCGCGAGCAGCAGCGCCAACTGGTCCACGGGCACCCTCCGGGATGCCGAAGCGTCACGATCCGTGGTTCAGCCTGCCACGCGGAGTGGTGGTCATGTCTGAAAAGTGCGCCTCGGTCCGCCCGAATGAGCGGAGATCACACGCCGGAGGGTCGGTTCACCGGGTCACCGGGTCACCGGGTCACCGGGTCACCAGAGGGAGAGGGCCGGGTCAGCGGCTCTCGTCGGCGATCCGCTCCAGGGCGAGCCGCAGATCCTCGGGGTAGGTGCTCTCGAACTCGACCCAGCGCCCGTCCGAGGGGTGCTCGAAACCGAGCCGCACCGCGTGCAGCCACTGCCGGGTCAGGCCCAGCCGCTTCGCCATCGTCGGGTCGGCGCCATAGGTGAGATCGCCGACACAGGGGTGGCGGTGGGCCGACATGTGCACCCGGATCTGGTGGGTGCGGCCCGTCTCCAGCTTGATGTCGAGCAGCGAGGCGGCGCGGAACGCCTCCAGCAGGTCGTAGTGGGTGACCGAGGGCTTGCCCTCGGCGGTCACCGCCCACTTGTAGTCGTGCTGGGGGTGGCGGCCGATCGGGGCGTCGATGGTGCCGCTCATCGGGTCCGGGTGGCCCTGCACCAGCGCGTGGTAGCGCTTGTCCACCGTGCGCTCCCGGAACTGCTGCTTGAGCAGGGTGTACGCGCGCTCCGACTTGGCGACGACCATCAGCCCCGAGGTGCCCACGTCCAGGCGGTGCACGATGCCCTGGCGCTCGGCGGCGCCGGAGGTGGAGATGCGGTACCCGGCGGCGGCGAGGCCGCCGATCACGGTGGTGCCGGTCCAGCCGGGGCTGGGGTGTGCGGCGACCCCGACCGGCTTCATGATCACCACGATGTCGTCGTCGTCGTGGACGATCTCCATGCCCTCCACCGGCTCGGCCACGACCTGGACCGGGGCGGGCGCCGAGGGCATCTCGACCTCCAGCCAGGCACCGCCGTGCACCCGCTCGGACTTCCCCACGGCAGCGCCGTCGACCAGCACCTTCCCGGCGGCGGCCAGCTCGGCCGCCTTGGTGCGGGAGAACCCGAACATCCGGGAGATGGCGGCGTCGACACGCTCGCCCTCAAGGCCGTCGGGTACGGGCAGGGTGCGGATCTCGGGAAGGGTGCTCACCCGTCGAGTATGCCTTGTCCCGGTGGGCACCCGGTCCCGCACCCGGCTGGGCCCCCGGCCCGGGGCCCGGGGCTCCGAGCGCTTCCCCGGCCGCTTCCGCCGCCGGTCAGAGGCGTTGCGGAGGCATGGCCGGGGCCCTGCGGGCTCAGTCCTTGTGGACGGTTCCGTCGGGGTCCAGGCCCTTGAAGGAGAGGATCACGATCAGCACACCGCCGCAGACGATCGCGGTGTCGGCGAGGTTGAAGACCGCGAAGTTCGCGGGCGCGATGAAGTCGACGACCGCGCCCTTGAAGACCCCCGGCGCCCGGAAGATCCGGTCGGTGAGATTGCCGAGCGCCCCGCCGAGCAGCAGCCCGAGGGCGATGGCCCAGGGCAGGCTGTAGAGCTTGCGCGCCAGCCGGACGATCACCACGATCACCGCGGCGGCGATGGCGGTGAAGATCACGGTGAAGGCCTCGCCGATACCGAAGGCCGCGCCCGCGTTCCGTACCGCCTCGAAGCGCAGCAGATCCCCGATGACCTCGATGGGCTCGTGGTGCTCCAGCCGGGCCACCACGATCATCTTGGTGACGAGATCGATCAGATAGGCGACGGCCGCCACCGAGAACAGGACGGCGATACGGCGCCTGCCCCGGGGCTGATCGGCCGAGGCCGCGGCCTCGTCGGCCCCTGCTGGATCCGGCGTACCGATGACGCTCTCCGCCTCTGCCACGTGAGTCCCTCAACAACCTAGGTGCCTGACTGACCACGAGGGTACGGCACACACGTACGGACTCAGCCTCGGCGTTCCTGCTTCTGCTTGCACTCCACACAGAGCGTGGCCCGGGGAAACGCCTGCATACGGGCCTTTCCGATGGGCTTGCCACAGTTCTCGCAGAGCCCGTAGGTGCCCGCTTCCAGCCGCTGGAGCGCTCTTTCGGTCTGCTCCAGCATGTCCCGGGCGTTGGCCGCGAGGGACAGCTCGTGCTCACGGGTGATGTTCTTGCTGCCGGTGTCGGCGTCGTCACCGCTCGAACCGCCGCCGGAGTCCCGCATCAGCCCGACCAGGGCCGCCTCGGAGGCGGTCAGCTCGGCGTTCAACCGGGCCACCTCGGCCTCCAGCTCGGTACGGGCCTCGGCGACCTCCTCATCGGTCCAGGGCTCCTCGCCGGGGCGCACCGCCAGCTCACCCGGGGTCTGCGCGGGGGCCGTGCGGGCCGTGGGCACCGCTGTCGAGCTGTCGCCGCCCGTGGCCACCGTGTTCTTCGCTGCCACCGTCCCTGCTCCTGTCTGCTCCGCGGCCTCGGCCGCCCCCTGGGCCGCGGTCCTCTTCGCCGCCGCCTTCTTCGCCACCGCCTTCTTGGCGGCCGTCTTCTTGGCGGCCGTCTTCCTGGCGACCGTCTTCTCCGCAGCCGTCTTCTCCGCGGCTGTCTTCCTGGCCGCCGTCTTCTTCGCCGCCGTCTTCTTCACGGCCGCCTTCTTGGCCGTCTTCCTGGCCGTCTTCTTCGCGGCCACGGCCTCTCCGGCGGCGGTTTCCGTGGACGCCTGATCGCTCTCGGCGGTCTTTTTCACCACCATGGTCGCGGCCCCTTCACATATTGTGATCTTGCACGCGAATCGTGCTGGGACGATAAATCGACCCCAGCCCCGCGGCAAACGGGGCACACCGCCGCGACCACCCCGTCCCACCCCGGCGAAACAGACCTGCAAGCGTTGTGCCCAGCTCCCCGCCGGGTAATCCGCCGCCCGTCGGCGCCGTGGACCGTACCGGCGCGCATCTGGCCATTCGGGTCATGCGGACGACCCGCGCCCCGGATCGCGGGCACCCCCGCGGAGCGCCGCGTACGCCCCCCGCCCCGTACCCGGGGAAACCCGGTCGGCCGGTCCCGGCCCGGGCCCTTACACTGGGCGGAGCGAAAGGCTTGGATGGGGACGAGTAGCGTCGTACGCAGCCATGAGCGACCCGGGGACGGTGCGAGCCCGGGGGCGAGCGCGAGGTGAAGGATCACCCCGGAGCCGCCGGAAGAAAGCCATCGAGACACATCGAGGCGAGTAGAACCGGCTTCGTGACCCCAATGAGGGGGCGGTGCGCCCTGCGCCGCCAAGGAGGGTGGTACCGCGGGAGCCGACGCTCTCGTCCCTCCGACGGAAGAGAAGCTGTCCGCCGGAGGAGTTTCCATGACACCCCCGCAGTACCGTCAGGTGCCCGCCCAGGTCGACCTGCCCGCCCTTGAGCACGCCGTGCTCGACTTCTGGCGCGAGAACAAGGTCTTCGCCCAGAGCGTCACCCAGTCCGAGGGCCGCCCCGAGTGGGTGTTCTACGAGGGCCCGCCGACCGCCAACGGCATGCCCGGCGCCCACCACATCGAGGCCCGCGTCTTCAAGGACGTCTTCCCCCGCTTCCGCACCATGCGCGGCTACCACGTGGCCCGCAAGGCCGGCTGGGACTGCCACGGTCTGCCGGTGGAGCTGGCGGTCGAGAAGGAGCTGGGCTTCTCCGGCAAGAAGGACATCGAGGCGTACGGCATCGCCGAGTTCAACGAGAAGTGCCGGGAGTCGGTGACCCGCCACACCGACGCCTTTGTCGAGCTGACCGACCGGATGGGCTACTGGGTCGACCTGGACGACGCCTATCGCACCATGGAGCCCGAGTACATCGACTCCGTCTGGTGGTCGCTGAAGGAGATCTTCGGCAAGGGGCTGCTGGTCCAGGACCACCGGGTCTCCCCCTGGTGCCCCCGCTGCGGCACCGGGCTCTCCGACCATGAGCTGGCCCAGGGGTACGAGACCGTGGTCGACCCCTCGGTCTTCGTCCGCTTCCCGCTGACCTCCGGCCCGCTCGCGGGCGAGGCGTCGCTGCTGGTGTGGACGACCACCCCGTGGACCCTGGTCTCCAACACCGCCGTGGCCGCCCACCCGGAGGTCACCTATGTGGTGGCGACCGACGGCACCGAGAAGCTGGTCGTCGCCGAGCCGCTGCTGGAGAAGGCGCTCGGCGAAGGCTGGGAGGCCACCGGGCAGCGCTTCACCGGCGCCGAGATGGAGCGCTGGAGCTATGAGCGCCCCTTCGGCCTGGTCGAGTTCCCGGCCGAGGCGCACTATGTCGTCAACGCCGAGTACGTCACCACCGAGGACGGCACCGGTCTGGTGCACCAGTCCCCCGCCTTCGGCGAGGACGACCTCAAGGTCTGCCGCTCCTACGGCCTGCCGGTGGTCAACCCGGTCCGCCCCGACGGCACCTTCGAGGAGGAGCTGCCGCTGATCGGCGGCGTCTTCTTCAAGAAGGCCGACGAGGCGCTCACCGCCGACCTCGAAGCGCGCGGCCTGCTCTTCCGGCACATCCCGTACGAGCACAGCTATCCGCACTGCTGGCGCTGCCACACCGCACTCCTCTACTACGCCCAGCCGTCCTGGTACATCCGCACCACCGCGATCAAGGACCGGCTGATCGAGGAGAACGAGGGCACCAACTGGTTCCCCGACTCCGTCAAGCACGGCCGGTTCGGCGACTGGCTCAACAACAATGTCGACTGGGCGCTCTCCCGCAACCGCTACTGGGGCACCCCGCTGCCGATCTGGCGCTGCGACGAGGGGCACCTCACCTGCGTCGGCTCCCGTACCGAGCTGACCGAGCTGACCGGCACCGACCAGTCCGGGCTCGACCCGCACCGGCCCTTCATCGACGCGGTCACCTTCGCCTGCCCGCACGAGGGCTGCGGACTGACCGCCGTCCGGGTCCCCGAGGTCATCGACGCCTGGTACGACTCCGGCTCCATGCCGTTCGCCCAGTACGGCTACCCGTACAAGAACAAGGAGCTGTTCGAGAAGCGCTACCCGGCGCAGTTCATCTCCGAGGCGATCGACCAGACCCGGGGCTGGTTCTACACCCTGATGGCGGTCGGCACCCTGGTGTTCGACAAGTCCTCGTACGAGAACGTGGTCTGCCTCGGCCACATCCTCGCCGAGGACGGCCGCAAGATGTCCAAGCACCTGGGGAACATCCTCCAGCCGATCCCCCTCATGGACCAGCACGGCGCCGACGCCGTGCGCTGGTTCATGGCCGCGGGCGGCTCGCCGTGGTCGGCCCGCCGGGTGGGCCACGGCACCATCCAGGAGGTCGTCCGCAAGACGCTGCTGACCTACTGGAACACGGTCGCCTTCCAGGCCCTGTACGCCCGGACCGCCGGCTGGGCCCCGTCCGCCGCCGACCCGGCCCCGGCCGACCGCACGGTGCTGGACCGCTGGCTGCTGAGCGAGCTGAACACCCTGGTGGACGAGGTCACCCGGGCGATGGAGAGCTATGACACCCAGCGTGCGGGCAAGCTGCTCTCCTCCTTTGTGGACGACCTCTCCAACTGGTACGTCCGCCGCTCGCGCCGCAGGTTCTGGCAGGGCGAGCCGGCCGCGCTGCGCACCCTGCACGAGGTCGTCGAGACGGTGACCCGGCTGATGGCCCCGCTCACCCCCTTCATCACCGAGCGGGTCTGGCAGGACCTGGTGGTGCCGGTGACCCCGGACGCCCCGGAGTCGGTGCATCTGTCGACCTGGCCCGAGGCCGACCGGAGCGCCGTCGACCCGGAGCTGTCGCGGCAGATGGTGCTGGTGCGCCGGCTGGTGGAGCTGGGCCGGGCGACCCGTGCCGAGTCGGGGGTCAAGACTCGTCAGCCGCTCTCCCGCGCACTGGTCGCGGCGGCCGGCTTCGAGACCCTCTCCCCCGAGCTGCACACGCAGATCACCGAGGAGCTGAACGTCTCCTCGCTGGCCTCCCTCTCCGAGGTGGGCGGCTCGCTGGTGGACACCACGGCGAAGGCCAACTTCCGGGCGCTGGGCAAGCGCTTCGGCAAGCGGGTCCAGGCCGTGGCCAAGGCGGTCGCCGAGACGGACGCCGCCGCCCTCTCCCTGGCCCTGCGCCAGGGCACCGCCTCGGTCGAGGTCGAGGGCGAGACGGTGACGCTCGCCCCGGACGAGGTCATCATCACCGAGACCCCGCGCGAGGGCTGGTCGGTGGCGTCGGACTCGGGCGCCACGGTCGCCCTGGATCTGGAGATCACCCCCGAGCTGCGGCTCGCGGGGCTGGCCCGGGACGCCATCCGGCTGATCCAGGAGGCGCGCAAGAACAGCGGACTGGATGTGGCCGACCGGATCGCCGTGGTGTGGTCCTCGGACGAACCGGCCACGGCCGGGGCGCTGGCCGAGCACTCCGCGCTGATCGCCGATGAGGTACTGGCGACGGAGTTCACCCGTTCGGCGCCCGATGACTCCTTCGGGCCGGCCTTCACGGACGAGCCGCTGGGGCTCACCTTCCATCTCCGCAAGATCTGACACCGGATCCGGCGCACGATCTAACCATCTGCGCACGATCTGACGAATCACCCTGATAGGGGGTCGGAGCCCGCATACCGGGCCCGGCCCCCTATCAGCCGTTTGCCACACACACGACACCCGAACGGCCGTACGCGCACCCGGCGGTGCACCGATCCCGTACCCGCGGACCGTATCCGCCGACCGGAGCCGCCGGCCGTACTCGCGGACCGGAGCCGACCGCGCCGGTCCCGGGGTGCTCCGGAGCCTCAGGGGCCGCCGTCGCCCGGGTGCCCGGGTGCCCGGGTGCCCGGGTGCCCGGGTGCCCGCATGACAATGGGCCGGGCCCAGGACTCTCGTCCCGGGCCCGGCCCATTGCTCTGCCGACGGCTACGCGCTCACGGCGCGTCGCGCCTCAGTTGTCGTCCTCGTCGATGAGGAATCCACGCATCGGCGCGGGCGCCTGCTGCATCGGCTGCGGCGCCTGCGGCCGGACCGGTGCCATCGGCTGCGTCATCGCCGGGGACATCTGCTGCTGGCCGCCGTAGGACGGGGCGCCGCCCATCGACGGGTTGCCGCCCATGGGCTGACCCATGGAGGGAGCACCGCCCATGGAGTGGCCCATCGCCGGGGCACCGGCCGACGCCATCGAGGGCGACGGCGACGGCGGCAGCGAGGCGGCCGACGGGGCACGCGGCGGGGCCAGCGAGTCGTCCGCCTGGGTCTCCAGCTGACGCAGCTGGCTCTCCAGGTAGGACTTCAGACGGGTGCGGTACTCACGCTCGAAGCCGCGGAGGTCCTCGACCTTGCGCTCCAGCGTCGCCCGCGCGGACTCCAGGGAGCCCATGGCGACGCGGTGCTTCTCCTGCGCGTCCCGCTCCAGCGCGTCGGCCTTGGCGCGGGCGTCCCGCTCCAGACCCTCAGCGCGCGAACGGGCCTCGCCGACAATCTTGTTGGCCTCGGAACGGGCCTCGGCGATCGCCTGGTCGGCGGTCTGCTGGGCCAGCGAGAGGACACGGGCCGCGCTGTCGCCGCCGGGGCCCTGACCGGGCTGCTGCATCTGCGGGGCATGACCGCCCATGGGGTTGCCCTGCATCGGACCGCCCATGGGGCCGCCCTGCATCGGGTTGCCCTGCATGGGATTGCCCTGCATCGGACCACCCTGCATCGGGTTGCCCTGCATCGGACCGCCCATGGGGCCACCCTGCATCGGGTTGCCCTGCATCGGTCCACCCTGCATGGGGTTGCCGTGGCTGGGACCGGCCGGCAGCTGAGGCGCTCCACCCGGCAGCTGGGGGGGACCCATCTGCGGAGGCTGCTGCTGGACCGGCGGACCCGATATGGCGGCGGGTACCGGGGCCCCCGGGGCACCCCGTCCGTCCTGCGGCTCCGGAGCCTTGCGCATCCCCTGCTGTTGCTGCTGCTGGTTCTGCGCCGCGGCACGGGTCGCCGCCGCCAGCTTGGCGCGCAGGTCCTCGTTCTCCCGGAGCAAGCGGGTCAATTCGCCTTCGACCTCGTCAAGGAAGGCATCGACCTCGTCCTCGTCATAGCCTTCTCGGAGGCGGACGGTCGTGAACTGCTTGTTCCGCACGTCCTCGGGGGTCAACGGCATCTCTTCTTCACCTCTACGTAGTCGTCGGCAGTCGGCAAGACCGTATCGTCCACTCCTACCCTTCTCATCACGCGAAACGACCCACGATGCTGAGCAGGATCCAAACGATGATCATCAGAACGAAGAAGGACAGGTCCAGTGCCACGCCCCCGAGACGCAACGGCGGGATGAACCGCCGAAGAAGCTTGAGCGGTGGATCGGTGACAGTGTAGGTGGCCTCCAGGAGGACCACCATCGCCTTGCCGGGTTGCCATGAGCGGGCGAACTGGAAGACGTAGTCCATGACCAACCGGAAGAAGAGCACGACGAGGAAACACAACAGCGCGATGTAGACCACCTGTAGTGCGACGCTCATCCTGCGATTCCCTCTCCCCTGTGCGTCCCGGAAACGGGCCTCCGATGGGCCGCCCCGGTCCTTCTCTTCTCAGCTCTGGTTGAAGAAACCGCCCTCTGCGATACGGGCTTTGTCCTCCGCCGTGACATCGACGTTAGCAGGAGACAGCAGGAACACCTTCTGTGTCACCCGCTCAATGCTGCCATGGAGACCGAAGACGAGTCCTGCGGCAAAGTCGACAAGTCGCTTCGCGTCGGTGTCGTCCATCTCCGTGAGATTCATGATCACTGGAGTGCCCTCGCGGAAGTGTTCCCCGATGGTACGGGCCTCGTTGTAGGTCCTCGGGTGCAATGTGGTGATGCGGTACGGCTCCCGCTCGGACACGACCTTCGGCATGATCACCGGTGCACTCTTCTCCAGGCTCGGGCGTTCGGGTGTGATGGATGCCACGGGGGCAATTCGCGCCGGACGCCCGTTTTCTGCGGGTAGCGAAGTCGGTAGCGGCATCGGGTCACGCTGGGGCGGAGGCTGGACGGCGCGGACCGGCTCCTCACGCTCCACCGGATGCGCGGGCGGGTGCCGCCGGTGCTCCCGCTCGGGCTCCGGCTCGGGCTCGAAGTCGTCGTCGGGGTCGAACCCCCTGCCGTCGTACCCATCGTCCTCCACGAGGCCGAGGTAGACCGCCATCTTGCGCATCGCGCCGGCCATGCTCCGAGTCCTCCGCTCTGTGGTGGATCGCATTGTTCGCGTATGTCGCACAGCCACCAAGTGCCCGCGATCCACTGGGTCTGCCCACTTTGATGCGGGAATGACCATATTTTCTGCTGTGGTCCGACTTCCTGGCGACGTTACCCGAGCCGGGGACGGACTCCGAGTACCGCCGTGCCGACGCGCACATGTGTCGCCCCGGCGGCCACGGCCTCTTCGAGGTCCGCACTCATCCCCGCCGACACCATGTTCGCAGCAGGATGCACCACGCGCAGGCCGGATGAGATTTCCAGCAGCCGCCCGAACGCCGCGCGTTGGCGACCGGCATAGGTTCCGGCCAGGGGCGCGACCGTCATCAGTCCGTCGAGCCGCAGGCCCTTCGACTCCTCGATCGCCGCCGCGAGTTCCGCGACACCGTCGGGCGCGACCCCGCCGCGCTCCCCGCGTGCGCCGGCGTCCGCGTCCAGCGCCACCTGAATGAGACATCCCACGTCACGCCCGGCGCGAACGGCCCCCGCGGAGAGCGCCGTGACCAGCTTCATACGGTCCACGGACTGCACCACATCGGCATAACCCAGTACAGAACGGACCTTGTTCGTCTGGAGCTGGCCGACGAAGTGCCAGCGGAGATCGAGATCCGCACAGGCGGCGGCCTTCGGGGCGGCGTCCTGGTCGCGGTTCTCGGCGACATTCCTCACACCGAGTTCATGCAGAAACCGCACATCACTGGCGGGGTAGGTCTTGGTGACCACGATGAGGGTCACCTCCTCGCGCGGCCGGCCGGCGGCGGCACAGGCGGCGGCGATACGTTCCTCCACCATCGCCAGATTTTCGGCGAGTTCGGCCCGGCGTGCCGGGTCCGGAAGATCGTGGCGCTCCGTCATGCTGCTGTCTCTCCTGCCGGTGTCGCTCCTGCCGGGGAAGCGGTCTCCGACTCCTCGCGGAGCGGCTTCATCCAGACATATCCGGCGAGTCGCCCCGTGGTGCGGTCGCGGCGGTAGGAGTAGTGGTCCTGTGATTCCAGGGTGCAGACCGGCGATGCCGTCCGGTCCGTCACCCCGAGGGAGGCGAGCTGGGCGTGGACGCCCGCGACGACATCGACGGCCGGGGTGCCCCAGCGGGTGTCGGCCCAGGCGGCCGGCTCCACCGCGGCGACCTCCGCCCGCATCGCCTCCGGTACCTCGTAGCACCGGCCGCAGACGGCGGGTCCGGTACGGGCGGTGATCCGCGCGGGGTCGGCGCCGAGTGCGGCCATGGCCTCGACGGTGGCGGGAACGACTCCGGCGACCAGTCCGGGACGGCCCGCGTGGGCCGCGCCGACCACTCCGGCGACCGGGTCGGCCAGCAGAACCGGGACACAGTCGGCGGTCAGCACCGCGAGGGCGAGTCCGGGCCGGTCGGTGACGACACCGTCGACCGCCGGAACGGGACCGTCCGTCCAGGGTCCGGTGACCCGGGCGACCTCCCGGCCGTGCACCTGGTTCATCCAGACCACCCGGGCCGGGTCGAGCCCCAGCCCCTTGGCGGCGATCTCCCGGTTGGTCCGTACGGCGCCGGGGTCGTCGCCCACGGCTCCGCCGAGGTTCAGCTCCTCGTACGGAACGGCGCTCACCCCGCCCCACCGGTCGGTGAAGGCGAAGTGGGCGCCGTTCGCGTCTATCGCGTCGTGCCCCACGGTCACTTCAGGAAGTCCGGGACATCCAGTTCCTCGGCCGAGGTGTCCGGGTACGGACGGGCCGGCGGGACCTGCGGGGTGATCGCCGGACCGCGGTCGTTCACCGGGGCGGGCTCCGGCTTGGGCTCCTCGCGGAGGGGCACGGAACCCAGTCCGCCGATGGAACGGGACGCCGGCTCCGGGCGCTGGGCCGGGGGCTGCGGCTCCTCGCGCTTGGCCGAGGAACCGAGGACGGTGTCCCGGCGGGCGGGCGGCTGGCCGCCGTCGAACCCGGCGGCGATGACCGTGACCCGGACCTCGTCGCCGAGGGCGTCGTCGATGACCGCACCGAAGATGATGTTGGCCTCGGGGTGGGCGGCCTCGCTCACCAGCTGGGCGGCCTCATTGATCTCGAAGAGACCGAGGTCCGAACCGCCGGAGATGGAGAGCAGCACACCGCGGGCGCCGTCGATGGACGCCTCCAGGAGCGGGGACGAGATGGCCATCTCGGCCGCCGCCACCGCGCGGTCGTCGCCCCGGGCGGAGCCGATGCCCATCAGGGCCGAGCCCGCCTCGGACATCACGGACTTGACGTCGGCGAAGTCAAGGTTGATCAGGCCCGGTGTGGTGATCAGATCGGTGATGCCCTGGACTCCCGAGAGCAGCACCTGGTCGGCCGACTTGAAGGCGTCGAGCACGCTGACCTGGCGGTCCGAGATGGACAGCAGCCGGTCGTTGGGGATGACGATGAGGGTGTCGACCTCTTCGCGCAGCTCGGCGATGCCGTCCTCGGCCTGGTTGGCGCGGCGGCGGCCCTCGAAGGTGAAGGGCCGGGTGACCACACCGATCGTCAGGGCGCCCAGGGAGCGCGCGATGTTGGCGACGACGGGTGCGCCGCCGGTGCCGGTGCCACCCCCCTCGCCCGCGGTGACGAAGACCATGTCGGCCCCCTTGAGGACCTCCTCGATCTCCTCCCGGTGGTCCTCGGCGGCCTTGCGGCCGACGGCCGGATTGGCTCCGGCGCCGAGGCCCCGGGTGAGTTCACGGCCGACGTCGAGCTTGACGTCGGCGTCGCTCATCAACAGCGCCTGAGCGTCGGTGTTGATGGCGATGAACTCGACGCCCTTGAGACCGACCTCGATCATTCGGTTGATGGCATTGACACCACCGCCGCCGACACCGATGACCTTGATGACTGCGAGGTAGTTCTGCGGTGCTGCCACGTCGAAGGCCTCTCGCCTCGAAATACGTGCCGCCCGCCGCGCCCTGTGGCGCGGTGGCGGCGGATGCCGATGGGGCGGTCCGCCTGCCCGACCTGAACCCTAACGTTGAAGTTTAGGGTTACCTGTGCGTCTGTTCGCTGGACTCCCCGAACAGGACACTAAGTCGACAAGCGGGGCGCGTTCAATGAACACGCCGAACCTCCCGTTTTTCTTTTCACCCTATGTGATCAGCCGTTGCGCTGACCAGCCAGGGCCCCGAGAGCCGCCTTTCGGGGTCAACTCCCGGACACCGCGGGGGCGGTGGGAGCACTCACATCGAAGTGCCGGGCCCGAGGGGCGGCTTTCAGCAGCGCGGTGAGGGCGCGCGCCTTCGCCTCGCCCTCCTCCGGGCTCCCCCACACCACCGTGCGATCCCGGGTCAACTCCAGGACCATGTCGTCATATGAACGCACTACCAGGGTCCGCAGTTCGGCCGTGACCCTGCGGGGCAGGTCGCCCCGGACCCGTACCGCCTCCTCGGTGAGGCGCGCGACCGGGAAGCGGCGCAGACTCGGTGAGCCCTCGGCGGCGAGTTCCAGCCGGGGCACGCCCTTCACCGGCCGCTCCACCGTCGCGAAACGGACACCCTCGTCGTCCACTTCGACGAACCGCTTCCCCTGGACGAGCAGCAGCACGGGTTGACGTTCGGTCACCTCCAGGGTGACACCCCGGGGCCAGTCGCGGGCGACCGTCACGGAGTCCACCCGGGGCAGCCGCTCCCGGATCCGGTCCTCGACGGCGCCGGTGTCCAGGGAGACGACCGGCTCGCCGAGGGGGACATCGGCGGCCCGGACGATCTGGGCGACCGTCAGCACCTCGGCACCGGAGGTCCGTACCCGCTCCACCCTGGTCCAGGAGGAGCCGTAGAGCAGCCAGAGGACCCCGGCGGTGAGCGCCAGGGCCGCCAGGGCGATCAGCAGCCCTCTGCGGCCGGGACGGAAGCGGGCACGGGCGGGCGGGCCGGAGGGCGGGCCGGACTCCTGTCGCGGGCGGCGCGCGGGTCTGCGCGCGCCGCGTTCGGCGGTGGTGGGTCCGGCCACGCTCCGGTCTCCTTCCGGCCAGGGTGCGGGGCCCGGGTGTGCCCCGGGCCGGGCGGCCGCACGCCTATCGGCGGGCGGCAATCGCCTCGTACACCATGCCGACCAGCAGATTGTCGGCGTCCCTGCGGCCGAACTCGGCGGCCGAGCGGGACATCTCGTACAACCGGTGCGGATCGGCCAGCACCGGAAGGACATTCCCCTGGACCCATTCGGCGGTCAGCTCGGCGTCGTCGACCAGCAGCCCACCGCCCGCCTTGACCACGGGCTGGGCGTTGAGCCGCTGTTCGCCGTTGCCGATGGGCAGCGGGACATAGGCGGCGGGCAGCCCGACCGCCGACAGCTCGGCGACGGTCATCGCACCCGCACGGCAGAGCATCATGTCCGCGGCGGCGTAGGCGAGATCCATCCGGTCCACATACGGTACCGGGATATAGGGCGGCATTCCCGGCATGTTCTCCACATGCGGCATTTCATTCTTGGGGCCGACCGCGTGGAGGATCTGGATGCCGGAGCGCTGGAGCACCGGGGCCGCCTGCTGGATGACCTCATTGAGCCGCCGGGCGCCCTGGGAGCCGCCGGAGACCAGCAGGGTGGGCAGATGGGGGTCGAGCCCGAAGGCGTCGCGCGCCTCGGGGCGGACCCGCGCCCGGTCCAGGGTGGCGATGGAGTACCGCAGCGGGATGCCGATGTAGCGGGCGTTGCGCAGCTTGCTGTCGGGGGTGGCGACGGCCACCCCGGCGGCGTACCGGGAACCGATCTTGTTGGCGAGGCCGGGGCGCGCGTTGGCCTCGTGCACCACGATCGGCACCCCGAGCCGTTTGGCGGCGAGATAGCCGGGCAGGGCGACATAGCCGCCGAAGCCGACGACACAGTCGGCCTTGGTGCGCTCCAGGACCTGCTCGGCCGCCTTGATGGTGCCGCGCAGCCGCCCGGGCACGGTGATCAGCTCCGGGGTCGGCCGCCGGGGCAGCGGTACGGCGGGGATCAGCGCCAGCTCATAGCCCCGCTCGGGAACCAGCCGGGTCTCCAGTCCGCGCTCCGTGCCCAGGGCAGTGACCCCCACGGTCGGGTCCTGCCTGCGCAGGGCGTCCGCGAGGGCAAGCGCGGGCTCGATATGGCCGGCGGTCCCACCGCCGGCGAGTACGACATGCACCGAAATTCACCGCTCTCCGGACGGACGCTCTGTGACGCGCCGTCTCATCGACTTCCATCTCACCCCTGGCCTCCGCATGGCCAGGGCCGCCTTCGCGGCGGGTTCCTCTCGCGCGAAGGCGATCAGCAGCCCGATAGCGAACATGGTCGGCAGCAGCGCCGACCCCCCGTAGGAGAA
The DNA here is from genome assembly GCF_040299965.1 of Streptomyces sp. NPDC000594. Classification (NCBI taxonomy): domain Bacteria; kingdom Bacillati; phylum Actinomycetota; class Actinomycetes; order Kitasatosporales; family Streptomycetaceae; genus Streptomyces; species Streptomyces sp. NPDC000594. Next base: position 170,934 of record NZ_JBEPCY010000008.1, read on the forward strand.
CAGCGGCAGGGGGACCCCCGCGATCGGCAGCAGTCCGAGCACCGCGCCGATGTTGACCATGGCCTGGGCCATGATCCACGTGGTCACGCCTCCCGCCGCGTACCTGACGAAGTGGTCCTCCGTGCGACCGGCCACGCGGATACCCGCATAGCCTAGAGCCGCGAACAGGCCGAGCACCGACAGCGTCCCCGCCAGGCCCAGTTCCTCCCCGGCGATGGCGAAGATGAAGTCGGTATGCGATTCGGGCAGTTGACCCCATTTTTCCACACTCGCACCGAGTCCGGAACCGAACCATCCGCCGGAGGCCAGGGCATAGAGACCGTGGACCGCCTGCCAGCACTGGCCCTGCGGCCCCAGATCCTCGGCACCCACACAGAAAAGTCTTGACATACGGTTCTGGCTGGTGCGAATCAGCATGAAACCGACAAGTCCCGCGATTCCCAGCACTCCGACAAAGAGCCGGGTCGGCGCGCCGGCCAGCCAGAGCAGCCCGAAGAGGATCGCGGTGAGGATGATCGAGGTCCCCATGTCCCCGCCGAGCATGATCAGCCCCAGCAGGGTGAAACCCACCGGGACCAGCGGAACCAGTATGTGCTTCCACTGGTTCAGCAGCCGCTTCTCCTGTTTGCGGGCGAGCAGATCCGCGCCCCACAGGATCAGCGCCAGCTTGCCGAACTCGCTGGGCTGGAGCTGGAAGGGACCGCCGAGGGAGAGCCAGTTCTGATTGCCGCCCACCGACTGCCCTATCCCCGGGACCTGCACCAGGACCATCAGAAAGACGGTGACCAGCAGCAGGGGATAGGCCAGGGCCCGGTGCAGCCGGGACGGGGTCCGGGCGGCGATCACCAGCAGCACGGTGCCGATACAGGCCGCGAGGAACTGTTTGCGGAAGAAATAGGTGCTCGGGAGGGAGAGCGAGAGCGCCTTGATCATCGAGGCCGAGTAGACCATCACCAGGCCGAGGACGGTGATCAGCAGGGCGCTGCCGATGATGACGTAGTACGCGGTGAGCGGCCGGTCCCAGGCCCGCCGGGCCCGCTCGTAGAGCCGCCGGGGCGCACCGCCGCGCGGGGGCCGGGAGGTGCCGCCCGGCGCGGGCCGGCGCGGCGCTCCGCCACGGGGCCGGGGGGTCCTGCCCCCGCGCGGGGCGAGGCCGGCGGAGCGGCGGGGCCCCGCGGTGCTGTCGTCGGCCGGCATGGAACGCTGTCCCCTCCAGTCGGGCCCGGCACGCCGCCGTGCGCCCGCGGTCCGGGGCGCGCGGCGGCGTGGAGGTCGGGCCGGTCAGGCGCGCTCGGCGGCGAGCGCGCGGACCGCGTCGGCGAACGCCTCGCCCCGCTTGTTGTAGTTGACGAACATGTCCATCGAGGCACAGGCGGGGGCCAGCAGGACCGTGTCGCCGGGCCGGGCGAGCCGGGCCGCCTCCTGGACCGCCGCCGACATCGCCCCAGTGTCGGTCCGGTCGAGGTCCACGACCGGGACCTCGGGGGCGTGTCGTGCCAGGGCTTCCCGAATCAGCGCGCGATCGGCCCCGATCAGCACGGCGGCCCGCAGCCGCCCGGCCGATTGTCGGACGATCCCGTCGAAGGTGGCTCCCTTGGCCAGTCCACCGGCGATCCATACGATCGGATCATAGGCGGCCAGGGAGGCCTCGGCGGCATGGGTGTTGGTGGCCTTGGAGTCGTCCACATAGGCCACCCCGGCCACCTCGGCCACCTTCTCGATCCGGTGCGGATCGGGGCGGAAGGCCCGCAGTCCCTCCCGTACCGCCGCGGCGGGGACGCCGAAGGCACGGGCGAGGGCCGCCGCCGCGAGGGCGTTGGCGATGTTGTGCGGGGCGGGCGGGTCGATGTCGGCGACCTCGGCCAGCTCCTGGGCCTGCTGGTGGCGCTTCTCCACGAAGGCGCGGTCCACCAGGATCCCGTCGACCACCCCCAGCTGGGAGGGGGCGGGGGCGCCCAGGGTGAAGCCGATCGCCCGGCAGCCCTCCTCGACGTCCGCCTCGCGCACCAGGTCCTCGGTGGCGGGGTCGGCCGCGTTGTAGACACAGGCGACGATGTTGCCCTCGTAGATCCGGCCCTTGTCGGCGGCGTACGCCTCCATCGAGCCGTGCCAGTCCAGATGGTCCGGCGCCAGATTGAGCACGGCGGCGGAGTGGGCGCGCAGCGAGGGCGCCCAGTGGAGCTGGTAGCTGGACAGCTCGACGGCGAGGACGTCGTAGGGCTCGTCGCCGAGGACCGCGTCGAGGAGGGAGACCCCGATATTGCCGACGGCGGCCGTCCGCAGGCCCGCCGCCGTGAGGATGGCGGCGAGCATGCGGACGGTCGTGGTCTTGCCGTTGGTGCCGGTGACGGCGAGCCAGGGGGCGGCGTCCGGGCCGCGCAGCCGCCAGGCCAGCTCCACATCGCCCCAGATCTCCACGCCCGCCTCGGCGGCGGCCCGGAAGAGGGGCTTGTCGGGGCGCCAGCCGGGCGTGGTGACGACCAGGTCGGTGCCCTCGGGGAGGGTGTCGCCGTCGCCGAGGCGGACGGTGATCCCCAGCTGGGCCAGTTCGGCGGCCTGGGCCCGGGAGCGCTCGTCGTCACCGTCGTTGACGACCGTGACGACCGCGCCCAGCCCGTGCAGGACCTTCGCGGCCGGGATCCCGGAGACCCCAAGTCCGGCGACGGTGACCCTGCGGTCCTGCCACTGCTCGGTACTCACTTGGCGGCTGCCCACCCTGCGTAGAAGATGCCGAGACCCACGATGACGCACATGCCCTGGATGATCCAGAACCGGACCACCACAAGGACCTCGGACCACCCCTTGAGTTCGAAGTGATGTTGGAGTGGCGCCATTCTGAAGACCCGCTTGCCGGTCATGCGGAAGGAGCCGACCTGGATCACCACGGACATGGTGATCAGGACGAAGAGTCCGCCGAGGACGGCGAGCAGCAGTTCCGTACGGGAGCAGATGGCGAGACCCGCGAGCGCGCCGCCGAGGGCGAGCGAGCCGGTGTCCCCCATGAAGATCTTGGCGGGTGAGGTGTTCCACCACAGGAAGCCGAAGCAGGCACCCATCAGGGCGGAGGCGACGACCGCGAGATCGAGTGGGTCCCGTACCTCGAAACACGCCTCGGGGTTGATGAGGTCGTTGGCGCTGGCGCAGGACTCCTGGAACTGCCAGAGACCGATGAAGGTGTACGCGCCGAAGACCATCACCGAGGCGCCGGTGGCCAGTCCGTCCAGACCGTCGGTGAGGTTCACCCCGTTGGACATGGCCAGGATCATGAAGAGCGCCCAGACCACGAAGAGCACCGGGCCGATGGTCCAGCCGAAGTCCGTGACGAACGAGAGCTTCATGGACGCCGGGGTGTTGCCCCGCTTGTCGGCGAACTGGAGCGCCAGCAGCGCGAAGGCGATGCCGACGATCAGCTGTCCGGCCATCTTCGCCTTGGCGCGCAGGCCCAGCGACCGCTGCTTGACGATCTTGATGTAGTCGTCCAGGAAGCCGACCAGGCCCATGCCGGCCATCAGGAAGAGCACCAGCAGACCGGAGACGGTGGGCGTCTCACCGGTGATCAGCTTGGCGCAGGCATAGGCGATCAGCGTGGCCAGGATGAAGGAGATACCGCCCATGGTGGGCGTCCCCTTCTTGCTGCCGTGGGTGCGCGGCCCGTCGTCCCGGATGAACTGTCCGTACCCCTTGCGGGCCAGCAGCTTGATCAGCAGCGGGGTCCCGATGAGGGTCAGGAAGAGCCCGATGGCCCCCGCGAAGAGGATCTGCCTCATCGACCGGCACCCTGCCCATCGGAGAGTCCGGCGGGGTCGAGCAGCGCCTGGGCGACCCGCTCCAGCCCCACCGACCTGGAAGCCTTCACCAGCACGACGTCTCCCGGTCGCAGCTCACCGCGCAACAGGTCGACCGCCGCCTGCGTGTCGGACACGTGCACCGACTCCTCACCCCACGAACCCTCGTTGTATGCGCCCAGTTGCAGCCAGGAGGCTTCCCTGCCCCCCACCGCGACGAGCTTGCTGACGTTGAGCCGGACGGCGAGCCGTCCGACGGCGTCGTGCTCGGCGAGCGCTTCGTCACCGAGTTCGGCCATCAGGCCGAGCACCGCCCACGTCCGTCCCCCCCGGGACTGTGCGCCTTGGCCCATGGCGGCCAGCGCGCGCAGCGCCGCCCTCATGGATTCGGGGTTCGCGTTGTAGGCGTCGTTGACGATCGTCACGCCGTCCGGACGCTCGGTGACCTCCATGCGCCAGCGGGAGAGGGTGCCGGCCTCGGAGAGCGCGAGGGCGATCTCGTCGACGGGCATGCCCAGCTCATGGGCGACGGTGGCCGCGGCGAGCGCGTTCGACACGTGGTGCTCACCGTACAGCCGCATGGTCACTTCGCTGCACCCGGTGGGGGTGTGAAGCGTGAAGGCGGGCTGACCTTGTCGGGTGAGCCGGACATTCGCGGCACGGATGTCCGCGGAATCGCGTTCGCCGAAGGTGACGACCCGGGCCCGGGTGCGGCTCGCCATGGCCGAGACGAGGGGGTCGTCGGCGTTGAGGACGGCGATGCCGCCCTCCTCGGCGGAGGGCAGGGACTCCACGAGTTCGCCCTTGGCCAGGGCGATGCGGTCGCGTCCGCCGAACTCGCCGACATGGGCGGTGCCGACATTGAGGACGAGTCCGATGCGCGGCGGGACCAGCTCGGTGAGGTAGCGGATGTCACCGACATAGCGGGCACCCATCTCCAGGACGAGATGGCGGGTGCCGGTGTCGGCGCGCAGCGCGGTCAGCGGGAGGCCGATCTCGTTGTTGAGATTGCCCTCCGGGTAGACGGTGGGGCCCCGGCGCTCCAGCAGCTGGGCGATCAGGTCCTTGGTGCTGGTCTTCCCGGCGGAGCCGGTGAGCGCGACGGTGGTGGTGCCGAGGCGTTCGACCACATGGCGGGCGAGGGCGCCGAGGGCGGCGGTGACATCGCCGACGACGACGGCGGGCACCCCGACGGGCCGGGTGGCGAGCACGGCGACCGCGCCGTCCGCGACGGCACGCTCCGCGAAGTCGTGTCCGTCGGCGTGCTCACCGGCGAAGGCGGTGAAGAGGGAGCCGGGCCGCACCTGGCGTGAGTCGGTGACGACGGGTCCGGTGACGAGCAGCTCCGGATCCGGTATGTCGTACGACTTCCCGCCGACGACGGCGGCGATCTCGGCGAGGGAGAGGGCGATCACTTGGTCATCCCCGGGGTTTCTGGTGGAGGGCGGCGCGGGAGGAGCGGATGGCCTCCCGCAGTACCTGGCGGTCGTCGAAGGGGCGGACGACTCCGGCGATGTCCTGGCCCTGCTCATGGCCCTTTCCGGCGATGAGCACGGTGTCGCCGGGTTCGGCGCGGTCGACCGCGGCGGCGATGGCGGCGGCCCGGTCGGCGTCGACCAGGACCTGGCCGCGTTCATGGGCCGGGACCTCGGCGGCTCCGGCGAGCATGGTGGCGAGGATCGCGAGCGGGTCCTCGGAGCGCGGGTTGTCGGAGGTGAGGACGGCCGTGTCGGCGAGCCGGGCGGCCGCGGCGCCCATGGGCGCGCGTTTGGTGGTGTCGCGGTCGCCGCCGCAGCCGAGGACGATATGGAGCCGCCCCTTGGTGACCTTGCGCAGGGAGCGCAGCACCGAGTCGACGGCGTCGGTCTTGTGGGCGTAGTCGACCACGGCGAGATAGGGCTGGCCCTCGTCCACCCGCTCCAGCCGGCCCGGGACACCGGGGACGGCGGCGACGCCGTCGGCCGCGGTCTGCGGGTCGATCCCGGCGGTGACCAGGGCGACCACGGCGGCGAGGGTGTTGGCGACATTGAACGGGCCGGGCAGCGGCGCGCGGGCGGCGACCCGTACCCCGCCGGGACCGGCGATGGTGAGGGTGGAGCCCATCGGGCCGACCTCCACGTCCTCGGCGCGCCAGTCGGCGTCCGGGTGGCCCTCGGCGGAGAAGGTGGTGACCGGGACGGTCGCCTCCGTCACCAGCCGGCGGCCGTAGGCGTCGTCCAGATTGACCACGCCGTGCCGGCTGCGGGCGGGGGTGAAGAGCTGGGCCTTCGCCTGGAAGTAGTCCTCCATGCCGGAGTGGAACTCCATGTGCTCCGGGCTGAGGTTGTTGAAGACGGCGACATCGAAGACACAGCCGTCGACCCGGCCGAGCACCAGGGCGTGGCTGGAGACCTCCATGGCGACCGCGTCGACGTCGCGTTCGCGCATCACGGCGAAGAGGGCCTGGAGGTCGGTGGCCTCGGGGGTGGTGCGCTCCGACTTGATCCGCTCGTCGGCGATCCGGGTCTCGACGGTGCCGACGAGTCCGGTGACCCGGCCCGCGGCGCGCAGTCCGCCCTCCATCAGATAGACGGTGGTGGTCTTGCCGGAGGTGCCCGTGATGCCGATCTGGAGCAGGTGCTCGCCGGGGCGGCCGTAGATCTCGGTGGCCAGCTCGCCCATGCGGGCCCGGGGGTCCCCGGTGACCAGGACGGGCAGACCGGTGGCGGCGGCGCGGTCGGCGCCCGCCGGGTCGGTGAGGATGGCGGCGGCGCCGAGTCCGGCGGCCTGGGCGGTGAAGTCGGCGCCGTGCAGCCGGGCGCCGGGGAGGGCCGCGTAGATGTCACCGGGGCGCACGGCCCGGGAGTCATGGGTGATGCCGGTGACCGTGACCTCGTCCGCCGCCGGGTCGCTCACCCCCAGGCGGGCGGCCAGCCCCCCGAGGGGTGTCGGGTGCGGCCGGGCGGGCCGGGGGGCTCCCGGCTGTCGCTCGGGGGCGTCCTGCGGGGTGGTTCCGTACTGATCAGCGTGTGGCACGGCGGTGAGCGTACCGGGCGCACCCGGCGCGGGGCGAAATGAGGCCGGAGTGGTGCCGTGGTTCCCGGAGTCGGGGGTGATGGTGGTCACTGAAATGGTTCCTCGGGTGGTTCAGGGGCCGGTGCGGCGGCGGCTCGGCGGGCGGGGGGCGCCTCCTTCGGGTGCGGCGGGGTGTCGGAGGTGACGGTGGTGGCCCAGGGGTCCGGGGTGGCCGCTCAGGGGTCCGGGGCCGTCTCTCCTGCGCCCGGGGCGGTCTCTCATGTGCCCGGGGCGTAGGTGACGGGGAGCCCGGGGGGCTTCTTGCCGGTGGGCGGGGTCCGCAGGGTCTTCAGGGCGAAGCGGGTGACCTGCTGGTGGACGGGTCCGCAGATCTGGCCGCCGAAGTAGCTCCCCTTGGTCGGGTTCTGGATGGCGCAGTAGACGGCGATCCTGGGCTGGTCGGCGGGGGCGAATCCGGCGAAGGAGGCGGTGAACCCCCGGTAGCGGCCCAGCTCGGGGTCGACCCGGTCGGCGGTGCCGGTCTTGCCCGCGACGCGATAGCCGGGGATACGGGCCTTGGTGCCGGTGCCCTCGTCGCTGGCGACCACCGACTCCAGCATCGCGGAGAGGGTCCGCGCGGTCTCCTCGCCGATGACCCGGGTCTTCTTGGGCGCGGGGGCGGGGGTGAACCGTCCGTCGGGGCCCTTGGTGCCGCGGACCAGGGTGGGTTCGATCCGTACGCCGCCGTTGGCGACGGTCTGGTAGACGGAGGCCGCCTGGAGCGCGTTGAGCGAGAAGCCCTGGCCGAAGGGGATCGTGTACTGCTGCGAGGTGGACCACTTCCCGGGCGGGGCCAGCAGCCCCGGGGTCTCCCCGGGGTAGCCGAGGCCGGTGGGCTTCCCGATGCCGAACTTCCGCAGATAGGAGTGGAGCACCTTGTTGGCCTCGGGCTGGGTGTCCCCCAGCTGACCAGTGGCCAGGATCGTCCCGATATTGCTGGATTTCGCGAGGACACCGGTAAGGGTGAGGTACCAGGTGGGGTGGTCGATGTCGTCCTTGAAGAGCCGGTCGCCCCGGTGGAGCCGGTTGGGGACCACCACATGGGTGTCCGCGGTCGCCGCCTTCTCCTCCAGTACGGCGGCGAGGGACATCACCTTGGCGGTGGAGCCGGGCTCGTACACATCCTGGAGGGCCGGGTTGCCGAGCCGGGTGGCGTCCGCCCGCGCGATGTCGTTCGGGTCGAACCCGGGGGCGTTGGCCATGGCCAGCACCTCACCGGTCCGGGTGTCCTGGACGATCACATAGCCCCGGTCGGCCCGGGACTTCTCCACCTGTTCGGTGATGGCGCGCTGGGCGGCCCACTGGATGTCCCGGTCGATCGTCAGCTCCACATCGGAGCCGGGGACGGCGGGGGTCTCCCGGGTGCCGTCGGCGGTGGGGACCCGGCGGCCGCCGGAGTGGGCATAGGTGATCTCGCCGTCCTTGCCCGCGAGGGCGGAGTCGAGCATGGACTCGATCCCGCCGCCGCCCCGGCCGTCGGCGTTGACATAGCCGAGTATCCCGGCGCCGAGGTCCCCATTGGGGTAGACGCGTTTGCTGCTGGGTTCCTGGAGGACCCCGGCGAGCACATTGGCGCCGGGGCCGCCCCGGGCCCGGTCGGCGCGGGCCTTCTCGGCGAACACCTTCTTGACGTCCTTGATCTGGTTCCAGACCTGGGGCGTCTGACGGCGGGCGAGCACGGTGTAGCGGGAGCCGGGGGCCTTGAGCTTGCGGGCGAGATCCCCGGCGTCCTCGCCGAGGATCGGGGCGAGCAGCGCCGCGGCCTGTTCGGGCGCGTTCGGCGACTTGCTCTCCTCGGGGGTGAAGAGCTTGGGGTCGGCGGTGATGTCGTAGGCGTCGACGCTGGTGGCGAGGGGGGTGCCGGTGCGGTCGGTGATCTCGCCGCGCTCGGCGGCGAGCACCACGCTCAGATAGCGCTGCTGCTGGGCCTTGGTGGCGAAGGTGTCCGCGTCGACGGCCTGGACCTGGAGCAGCCGGACGACGAAGGCGAGCATCACCAGGGTGAGGGCCAGGCTGATCAGCCGCAGCCGGGGGCGGGGGCTGCCGAGCCGCAGGGCCCTGGGGGCGGGTGACTTGGCCCGGGGCGGGGCCTGCCGGGCGGGGGGCCGCCGGCCGGGTGCGGGGACCCGGCGGCCGGGCGGGGCGGCCTTGGCGGCGGGGCGGGCCGGGCGGGCGGGGTGGTCCTTGGGAGGCACTGCGTCACCTGCCGGTGGGCGTCGGGGGCGGGCCGGCCGGGGCGGCGGGCACGGCCGCGGGGGGCTGCGGGGCGGTCGCGGTGCCGCCGGTGTTGTCCGTACCGGTGGCGGTGCCTGCGGTGTCGGCGGTGCCCTTGGTGCCGACGGTGCCCGCGGTGTTCGGGGCCGTGGCGTCCGCGCTGTCTGTGGTGTTCGCGTCGCCTGGGGTGCCTGCGTTGTTCAGGAGTGCGGTGGCGTCCGTACCGGGTACGGTGCCGGTCTCCTCGGTCGCGGCGGGCCCCGGGACCCCAGCGGCTCCGGTCCCTGCCGTCACTCCCGCCGCACCGGTCCCATCGGTCGCGGCGGACCCGGGTGTGGGTTCGGCCGCCGGGCCGGGGACGCCGCGTACGGTGCCGTCGGGGTCGAGGAAGGCCGGGTCGCCCCCGGGGACCATGCCCAGCTCCCGGGCGCGCCGCTCCAGCGCGTCGGGGGCCAGGAAGGCGTCGACGTCCCGCTGGAGCGCCTGCTGTTCATCGGTGAGTTCGGTGGTCTTGCGCTTCAGCTCGCTCAGTTCGAACGAGTCCTCGCTGAGCGCGGAGTTCAGCAGCAGCAGCATGATCAGTCCGCCGCCGAGCAGAACCACCACGAGCAGGACGAACGGGGTACGGGCGGCGGTCGCGGAGCCCGCCGGCATCATCCGGGCGAGCCGGGCGGCACCGCCCTTGAGCTGCTGGGCCGCTGGACTCACCGTGTCCTCCCGATCGTCTTCCGGCTCCCCGGGGGCGGGGCGGTCCGGACCCTGCCCGCCTGGCGGTTCACCGCACGTCCTCCCGGATGCGCTGTGCCCCCCTCAGACGCGCGGGGGCGGCCCGGCGGTTCTCGGCGACCTCGTCCTCGGTGGGGAGTTCCGCACCACGGGTCAGCAGCTTCAGCCGGGGCTGGTACTCCTCCGGTACGACGGGCAGACCGGCCGGCGCCGTGGAGGTGGCACCGGCGGTGAGGACCTGCTTGACCAGACGGTCCTCCAGGGACTGGTACGAGAGGACCGCGATCCGGCCGTCGACGGCCAGCGCCCCGACCGCCGCCGGGATCGCCCGCTCCAGCACGCTCAGCTCGCCGTTGACCTCGATGCGCAGGGCCTGGAAGGTGCGCTTGGCGGGGTTGCCGCCGGTACGCATCGCGGCCTGGGGCAGCGACTCCCGGATCAGCTCGACCAGCCGGGCGCTGGTGGTGAAGGGCTCCTTCGCGCGCTCCCGGACGATCGCCGAGACGATCCGCTTGGCCTGCTTCTCCTCGCCGTAGGCGCGCAGGACGCGGACCAGGTCCCCGGGCGGATAGGTGTTGAGGACCTCGGCGGCGCTGATGCCGGTGGTCTGGTCCATGCGCATGTCGAGGGGGGCGTCCTGGGAGTAGGCGAACCCCCGGTCGGCCTCGTCCAGCTGCATGGAGGAGACGCCGAGATCGAAGAGGATCCCCTGGACCTTCGGCACCCCCAGCCGGGCGACGACCTCGGGCAGCTCGTCGTAGACCGCGTGGACCAGGGTGGCGCGCGGGCCGAACGGCGCGAGGCGCTCACCGGAGAGCCGCAGCGCCTCGGTGTCCCGGTCGAGGGCGATCAGCCGCACCTCGGGGAAGCGGGTGAGCAGGGCCTCGCTGTGACCGCCGAGTCCGAGGGTGCAGTCGACGACGACGGCTCCCGGGACCTCCAGAGCCGGTGCCAACAGATCCAGACACCGCTGGAGCATCACCGGGACGTGTCGGGTATTGCTCACTGGGCCCTCTCAGGTCCGGCGCGGCGCCCGGTCGACGCCGTGGCCCGGTCCGGGGGTACGCCGCACACGCGGTGCGCGGCACGGCGCGCGCGGGGAAGATCGTGGTGGGGAAGGCATGGGGACATGGGAACGGGCGCATGGCTCCATGGACTCCGCGCCACTCTAGTCCACGCCCCGGCCCGGTCAATCAACCGGCCGACGGCGTGGCGGGCGGGCCCGGGAGGGTGGGGTTTCACCCGTACGGACGACGCACCGTCCATCGTGTGGGTTACCTCACAACAACGGATGTTGATGTTCTTTGTGACCTCTCACAGCAGGCCGGGACGGCCACCGCCCACTACCGTCGTCGGCATGACGACTTCCGCGCACCGCCCCGCCGACGCCCCGGGCCTCGGCGGCAAGGTCACCGACCGCCTCGTCGAGGCGAACCTGCGCTACGCCGCCGGCTTCCAGGACCCCGGGATGGACGCGCGCCCCGTGCTGCGGGTGGCCGTGGTCGCCTGCATGGACGCCCGGCTCGACCTGCATGCCGCGCTGGGCCTGGAGCTGGGCGACTGCCACACCATCCGGAACGCGGGCGGTGTGGTGACCGACGATGTGATCCGTTCCCTGACCATCAGCCAGCGGGCGCTGGGCACCAGCAGTGTGATCCTGATCCACCACACCGGGTGCGGTCTGGAGTCGCTGACCGAGGACTTCCGGCATGAGCTGGAGGACGAGGTGGGACAGCGTCCGCCGTGGGCGGTGGAGGCGTTCCGCGATGTGGACCAGGACGTACGGCAGTCCATGCAGCGGGTGCGGACCTCGCCCTTCCTGCTGCACACCGATGATGTGCGCGGCTTTGTCTTCGATGTGAAGCAGGGGCTGCTGCGGGAGATCGACCCCGCGGAGTGACGGCGGGGGCGCCCGCCGCGCCCCCTCCCCCGCCCTGTTTGTCCCCTCGCTCCCTGTCGTCCCTCTGTGTTCCGGTGCCGGTCGGGCCGGGTCGCGCTCCTGGTGCGCGGCCCGGCCCGGCTGTCTGCCGATGACCGGCGTCGGCCGCTTGTGGAAAAAGTCGTTCCCCGATCGGGGGACCGGGGCGAGGGAGAAAAATCAGTAAATCCGACATATCCCATGCCGTTGTCCACAGCCAAGTGACACGGCGCCACCAGGCCAACAACAATGCGGGGAACGCGGCGCCCGCTCCGGAACCTCCCGGAGCCGTTGTTCGTGTTTCGGGGTGGGCCGGACCGTCGGCCCGTGAATGGGCCGAGGAGGGCCGGGTGACGACCTATGACGATCGAGCGAGCCTCACGGATCTGACCACCACAGCGGATCGGGTCCGCAGATCGGTGGAGGGCGTGATCGAGGGCAAGCCGGAGGTCGTACGGCTCTCGCTGACCGTGCTCCTCGCCGAGGGCCATCTCCTCATCGAGGATGTCCCCGGCGTGGGCAAGACCATGCTGGCCAAGGCGCTGGCCCGGTCCATCGACTGCTCCGTGCGGCGCATCCAGTTCACTCCGGATCTGCTGCCGTCGGACATCACCGGTGTGTCCGTCTTCGACCAGCAGGAGCGCGACTTCGAGTTCAAGCCGGGTGCGATCTTCGCCCAGATCGTCATAGGCGACGAGATCAACCGCGCCTCGCCCAAGACCCAGTCGGCGCTGCTGGAGTCCATGGAGGAGCGCCAGGTCACCGTGGACGGCCGCACCTATGAGCTGCCCAGCCCGTTCATGGTGGTCGCCACGCAGAATCCCCTGGAGATGGAGGGCACCTACCCCCTCCCCGAGGCCCAGCGCGACCGCTTCATGGCCCGGGTCTCCATCGGCTATCCGAGCGCCGAGGCCGAGTTGCAGATGCTCGATGTGCACGGCGGGGCCTCCCCGCTGGACGACCTCCAGCCGGTCGCGCACGCCCATGACATCCTCAAACTGATAGACGCCGTGCGCCGGGTCCATGTGGCCGAGCCCGTGCGGCGGTACGCGGTGGAGCTGGTCTCCGCCACCCGGCAGCACCCCGACATCCGGCTGGGCGCCTCACCGCGGGCGACCCTGCATCTGCTGCGCGCCGCCAAGGCCACCGCCGCCCTCGCCGGGCGGGAGTACGCCCTGCCGGACGACGTCCGGGCCCTGGTGGTGCAGGTACTGGCGCACCGGCTGCTGCCCACCGCCCAGGCCCAGCTCAACCGCCGCACCGCGGAACAGGTGCTGCTGGAGATCCTCCAGCGCACCCCGGTGCCCACCGCCCAGGGCCCCGCCGCCGTCCGGCACCCGGGGGCGCGGCGGCCGTGATGCCCCAGCCGGACCCCGCCGCGGACACGGACGCCGTACCAGGAGCGCACAGGACCGGAGGAGCGGGAGAGACCGAGGGCCCGGGCGGCCCTCGGGAAACAGGGGGCGCGGGAGAGGGCGAGGGCCGGGACGCCTCCGGCCCCTGGGCCGCGCTGAGCGGTCTCACCACCCGCGGCCGGTCCTTCCTCGCGGCCGGGGTGGCCGCCGCGATCTGCGCGTACGTCCTGGGGCAGAGCGATCTGCTGCGGGTGGGGCTGCTGCTCTCGGCGCTGCCGCTGATCTGCGTGATCGTGCTCTACCGCACCCGCTACCGGGTGGCGGGCAGCAGACGGCTCACCCCCCACCGGGTCTCCGCCGGGACCGAGGCCCGGGTGCATCTGCGGGTGGACAATGTCTCCCGGCTGCCCACCGGGCTGCTGATGCTCCAGGACCATGTGCCCTATGTCCTCGGGCCCCGGCCCCGCTTTGTGCTGGACCGGGTCGAGGCGGGCGGGCGGCGGGAGGTCTCCTACCGGGTCCGTTCCGATCTGCGCGGACGCTATCCCCTGGGCCCGCTCCAGCTGCGGCTGACCGATCCGTTCGGGATGTGCGAGCTGACCCGGTCGTTCAGCGCCTTCGATCTGCTCACCGTGGTGCCCCGGGTGGAGGCACTGCCACCGGTGCGGCTGACCGGCGAGTCCCCCGGACACGGGGAGGGCCGCCAGCGCGCCCTGGCCCTCTCCGGTGACGACGATGTGATCCCCCGGGTCTACCGCCACGGCGACGATCTGCGCCGGGTCCACTGGCGCTCCACCGCGCGGTACGGCGAGCTGATGGTGCGGCGCGAGGAGCAGCCGCAGCGGCCCCGCTGCACCGTGCTCCTGGACACCCGCTCCATCGCCTACGAGGGCGTGGGCCCCGACGCGCCCTTCGAGTGGGCGGTCTCCGGGGCCGCCTCCGTGGTGATGCACATCCTGGAGCGGGGCTTCTCCGTCCGGCTGGTGACGGACACCGGGGAAGCGGTGCCCGGGGCCGGCGGGGGCGGCTTCGCGAGCCATGGCGCCGAGGCGGCGGATGTCGCCGGAGTGCTGATGGACATGCTCGCGGAGGTCGACCACTCCGACGGGACCGGATTCTCGGCCGCGCGCGACGCCGTGCGCGGCGGGGGCGACGGACTGCTGGTCGCGTTCCTCGGCGGGCTGGACGAGGAGCGGCTGACCGCCGTCGCCCGGATGCGCCCGCGCACCGGGGCCGCCGTGGCCCTGGTGCTGGACCCCTCGCTCTGGCCGGACGGCCCCGCCCGCGGCGGCGCGGTCGAGGACCGGCTGCGCAGGCTGCGGGAGGCGGGCTGGACGGCCCTCGCGGTACCGCAGGGGGCCGAGCTGGCCGAGCTGTGGCAGCTGGCCGACCAGCAGCGCGCCGAACCGTCCGGCCCCACCGGCCAGGGTTTTGGCGCATGGTCATGAGGGACCCGGCCGGATGCGGCCGGTCATGAGGCGGATGAGCGTGAACAGAGCGGACGAGCCGCACGGAGCGGACGGGGGGCCGGAGTGATGAGCGGTCGGGGACGGCTGGCGCTGTGCGCGTACGCCGCCACACTCATGGCGGCGAGTGCGCTGCTCCCGCTGTTGCAGAGCGTCGGCTGGATGGTGCAGTCGGCCCTGCTGCTGGGTCTCCAGAGCGGGGCGGGAGCGCTGGCACGGCGGGTGCCACTGGCCCGCCCGCTGACCATGCTGGTCCAGGCGATCACCGGTCTGGCACTGCTGACCTGGGTCTTCGCCCGGGAGCACGCACTGCTCGGGGTGATCCCGGTGCCGGAGACCTTCGGCCACTTCGGCGATCTGCTGGCCACCGGCGGCGAGGACGTCAATCGCTACGCGATACCCGCCCCGACGACCGACGGCATCGGGCTGATGGTGGTCGGCGGTGTGCTGGCCATCGGTCTGCTGGTGGACACCGTCGCGGTCACCTTCCGCAGCGCCGCCCCCGCCGGGCTGCCGCTGCTGGCGCTCTACTCGGTGGCCGCCGGGCTCGCGGGGGGCGAGGCCAGCTGGCTCTGGTTCCTCGTCGCCGCCTGCGGCTATCTGCTGCTGTTGCTGGCCGAGGGCCGAGACCGGCTCTCCCAGTGGGGGCGGATCTTCACCACCCCCGATCCCGCGGCACGCGGGGCGAAGGCGTTCGAGCCCGGGGGCCGTGCCCCGAGGGCCACCCTGCGCACCGGGCGCCGGATCGGTGTGGTGGCACTCGGGGTGGCGCTGGTGGTGCCCGCCGCGCTGCCCGCGATGGACGGCGGCCTGCTCACCGGGCTGGGCTCCGGGGAGGGATCCGGGGGCGGCGGCGGAGGCGGCACCATCTCCGCGGTGAACCCGCTGGTCTCCCTCCAGGACAACCTCAACCAGCCGACCAACCGCCCGGTGCTCCGCTATGTCACCAACGCGGAGGACACCGACGACCTCTATCTGCGGATCGTCGCACTGGACCGGTTCGACGGGTCGAGCTGGCAGTCCTCGGAGCGGGGGGTCGTCGAGCTGGAGGATCCGCTGCCGCAGCCGGCGGGCCTGGATCCGCGGATCTCGGCGAAGGAGGTGCGCACCAGCATCTCCGCCGCCGACTACTACCAGCAGAGCTGGCTGCCCATGCCCTATCCGGCGACCCAGGTCTCCATCAGCGGCCGGTGGCGGTTCGAGCCGACCGGGCGGACCGTGGTGGCCGAACGGGGCGAGAACACCGGCGGCTCGGTCTACGAGGTCACCAGCCTGGCGGTGCGGCCCACCGAGAAGCAGCTCGCCGAGGCGCCGCCCGCCCCCGAGGAGCTGCGGCGCGAATACACCCGGGTACCGGACGACCTGCCCGACGTGGTGCGGGAGACCGCGCTGCGGATCACCCGGGGCGCCACCAATGACCATGAGCGCGCGGTGCTGCTCCAGCGGTGGTTCACCGATGACGGCGGCTTCACCTATGACACCCAGGTGGACTCCGGCACCGGGGTGCGGGCGATAGCCCGCTTCCTGGAGAACAAGGAGGGCTTCTGCGTCCACTTCTCCTTCACCATGGCGGCGATGGCCCGGACGCTGGGCATCCCGGCACGGGTGGCGATCGGCTTCACCCCGGGCACGGTGGGGGCCGACAAGAGCGTGACGGTCCGGCAGCGGGACGCCCATGCCTGGCCCGAGCTGTACTTCCAGGGGGTCGGCTGGACCCGGTTCGAGCCCACCCCGAGCCGGGGCACCGAGCCCCCCTACACCGTGCAGGACACGGTGAGCGGCGCTCCCAGCGCCCCCGCCACCCCCACGGAGAACGCCTCCGACGCCCCGGTGACGGCTCCGACGGCGTCCGACAGCTGCCCGCCGGAGCTGCGGCGGGCCGGTGAGTGCGAGACCGCCGCCACGGCCACCGACACCCCGGAGCAGACCGGTGGCTCCCTGGGGACGGTGCTGCTGATCGCGCTCGGGGCGCTGGCAGCGGTGGTGCTCCCCCTGGCCCCGCTGCTGCTGCGGCTGCGGATCACCGCCCGCCGGCTGGGCGGACGGGGGCGGACCGAGGAGGAGAGCGGGGCCCGGACCCTGGCCGCCTGGCTGGAGATCACCGACACCGCCTGGGACCACGGCATCCCGCCGGACGGCTCCCTGACACCGCGCGGGACGGCGGAGCGGATGATCCTGCTGGGGAAGCTGGAGGGAGCCGCGGCGCAGGCCGCGCACCGGGCCGCCACGGCGGTCGAGGAGGTGCTGTACGCACCCCGGCCGCAGCCCGCCGGCGGGCTCACCGAGGATGTCCGCCGGATACGGGAGGGGCTGCGCGCCGGGGCGGAGCGCGGCACCCGGCTGAGGGCGCTGCTGCTGCCCCGTTCCACCGTTCGTGTGGTGTGGGAGGCGTCAGCGGCGTGGAGCGGCTTCCTGGACCGCGGCAGAAGCCGTCTCCAGGAGCGCTGGACGGCCCTGCGGAGCCGTCCCTCCCGCCAGGGGGGCTGACACCCGGGCCCGTGTGCCCCCCGGGGGCACACGGGCCACAGGGCCGATTCAGGACGGACGGGCCGGATCAGGCGGGTCGGACCGGGACGAGCCGGACCGGTATCGCGACGGATCAGTACGGGACGGCCCGGTATCGGGACGGATCAGGACGGGCGGCCCGGATCGGGGCGGTCGTCCGGGGGCCCGGCGGAATCCCGGGGCCGTCGGCACGGACCGGTCACCCAGGGCAGCGCGGGGGCCGCGACCGGTGACGGCGGACATGCCGAAGCGCCCGGCGGTGGGGAGTGTCCGTATCAACCGGACCGTCTCACCCCTCCGGGCGCCTGTGCTGTGGGGAGGGCCTCAGTGACCCTGCTCGTCGCGGCGGCGCTGCCACCGCTGCTCGATCCGGTCCATCACGGACCTGCGCTGACGCGACTGACGGGGGTGCGACCGGGGGGCTCCCGTGACATCACCCAGGGCCTGCTGCTCACCGGGCTTGGGCGCCTTGCGCCAGCCGGTGACCGCGAGCACCGCACAACCCAGCATGACCAGGAAGCCCACGACACTGACCCAGACCAGCTGTGAGACCATTCCGGCCATCAGGAGCGCGATACCCACCAGGAAGCCGGCAACCGCTTGGTAGACCCGTCGCCGGGTGTACGTACGCAGCCCGCTTCCCTCAAGCGCTGTCGCGAATTTGGGATCTTCGGCGTACAGCGCTCGCTCCATCTGCTCAAGCATTCGCTGCTCGTGCTCCGAGAGCGGCACGGAGTCCTCCTAGTCGTCGGCCGCGGAGGCGACCGTATGCGGCCCTTTCAGGATAGGCAGGGAATCGCCCCCGTGAAACCCGCCCTCTACGCCAGTTTCGCCACTCCCGGCCGCCACGGCGGCTTGGTCGCTGAGGCGTAGATTCCCCAACCTCCGATCCGTCATGCCGGATGCTGTCCCTCGATCATACGGGGCGCACGACCCGTCCGGGGGGTCTGTGGCGTACTCCATCTGCGGCTGCGTCGCTGATCAGCCGCGCTTCTCGCCGAGAATGTGCAGCTGGGCGGCGACGGAGTGGAAGGCGGGCAGCTCGGCGGCGGCGGCCTCCAGCCGGAGCAGCGCGTCCAGGGCGCCCGGCTCGGTGTCCACCAGGGCTCCGGGCACCAGATCGGCGAAGACCCGCACCCCGTGCACGGCACCGACCTCGACACCCGCCCCGGCGGCCAGCTCGGTGAGCTGGTCGGCGGTGAAGCGGCGGGGCACCGGGTCGGCCCCGCCCCAGCGCCCGGCCGGGTCGGTGAGCGCTTGGCGGGCCTCGGTGAAGTGTCCGGCGAGGGCACGGGCGAGCACGGCGCCGCCGAGCCCGGCCGCGAGCAGGCTGACCGCGCCGCCGGGGCGGAGCGCCGCGACCGCGTTCCGCAGCCCTTCGGCGGGGTCGTCCACGTACTCCAGGACCCCATGGCAGAGCACCGCGTCGAAGCCACCGCGCTCCACGACCTCGAAGAGGCCGTGGACATCGCCCTGCACCCCGCGGACCCGCTCGGCGACGGCGGCCTCGGCGGCCCGGCGCTCCAGCGCGAAGAGGGCGTTGGGGCTGGGGTCGACCACGGTCACCCGGTGGCCGAGCTGGGCGACCGGCACGGCGAAGGAGCCGCTGCCGCCGCCGGTGTCGAGGATGTCCAGGCTGTCCCGCCCTGTCGCCTTGACCCGGCGGTCCAGGGCGTCCTGGAGGACCTCCCAGACCACGGAGGTGCGCAGGGAGGCACGGGGCGGGCGCGGCGGGGTGGCCCCGCGGGCGGACGGGTCCGGCACGGCAGTTGACTCCTCGGGCGGGACGCCCCGGCCAGCGCGGACGCGGACGGGGCGGACGGTGGTCGGCGGCGGGACGGGTGCGCCCCGGGCCGCCGGGGCGGACCCACCCACCCTATTGCCTCCGTCTTCCCCACCCGCTCCCCCGCTCCGACCGGCCGGAAGCCCGCGAGCGCGGCTCCGGCGGGGACGGCGCACGGCGGAGCCGCCTCGGGTCACATAGCGTCCTCCGTCTCCGGGTGCCGGCCCCGTGGCCGGGGCAGGGCGGGCCGGAGGACCAGCATGCGCTCCACCAGCCGGAGGAACATCGCCGCGTCCCGCAGCAGCTCCTCGGCGTCGCGGCTGCTCGCCGCGCCCGCTATACCGGCCTCGGCACGGGCCCGGCGCGGGGCGCCCGAGGCGAAGCGGGTACTCCACTCGGACAGCTCGGGGGCGCTCTCCGAGAGCAGCTCCCAGGCGCTGCGGATCGCGGCCCGGCGGCCCCGGCGCACCGGGGTCCCGCCACCCGGTGCGGTGGGGCCGTCGGGGTACCCCCGGGCGGCGAGGACGGCCGCGGCGGTGCGGATGGCGGCGAGATGGGCGGTGGCGTACCGCTCGTTGGGCGTGGACAGGGCGGCGGCCTCGGCGAGACCGGCACGGGCCTGGGCGAGCAGATCGAGGGCCGCGGGCGGCGCCGACGCGCGCCGCGCGACGGGGTGGACATCGCCCGCCGGCCCGGTCAGTGAGGGGACAGGGCCGGTGGCACGACGGCCGTGCGGGGACGGCGTGTTCTTGCTGGCCATGACGAACCTCCTGTCGTCGTGTGACGGCACTGTGGCCGTATGTGTCCATCGTGAGGCCCACCACTGACAATCCGCGCTGACCTGCGGTTTTGCCACAACGCCCAGGCCGTCGCTACCTTTTGCACTGACCAGTCAGTGCAAAAACGGGAGGGGAACGTGGACAGCCCGCACGGGGCGGCCGTCATCGCCGAGGGGTTCGGGCTCAAGGGCCCGCGCGGCTGGGCCTTCCGCTCGATCGATCTCGACGCCGCCCCCGGTTCGCTCATCGCGGTCGAGGGGGCCTCCGGCTCCGGCCGCACCTGTCTGCTGCTCGCCCTCACCGGGCGGATGCGCCCCACCGAGGGCCGCTGCGAGGTCGGCGGGCTTCCGCTGCCGCGCCGGATGGCGGCCGTGCGGAGGTTCTCCGCGCTGGGCCCCGTCCCCTCCGTCAGCGAACTCGACCCGGCCCTGACCGTCGCCGAGCATCTGCGGGAACGGGCCCTGCTCCAGCGCCGCTTCGGGATCTCGCCGAGCGCCCTGCTCCGCCCCCGCGCCGCCCGCGCCGAGGCACGCGCCCGGGTCCGGGAGGCGCTGGACGCCGTCGGGCTCGACCCCGACACGCTGCCCCGGGGGGACCGTACGCCGGTACGCGCGCTGGAGCGGATGGAGACCCTGCGGCTCTCCCTCGCCCTCGCGCTGATCGGCCGGCCCCGTCTGATCGCCGTCGACGACGCGGATCTGAAGCTCTCCGACCCCGAACGGGCCGAGGCATGGGAGCTGCTGCGCTCCCTGGCCGAGGGGGGCACCACCGTACTGGCGGTGTGCAGCCAGGCGCCCCGAGGGGCCGTCGTCGTCCGCACCCTGAGCACCGGCGACACCCGGCCCCCGCGGACCGCACCCCTCACCGGCACCACCAGCACCACCGCAGCAACCGCAGCAACCGACGAGACGGCCGCCGGACAGGCCGCCGCACACCACCAGGGGGAGAAGGCCGATGCGCTCGCCGAGACTCGCCGCGCTTGAGCTGAAGCGGTTCGGCCGGGGCAGGCTGCCCCGGGCCGCCGTCGTCGCGATCGTCCTGCTGCCCCTGCTCTACGGAGCCCTGTACCTGTGGTCCTTCTGGGACCCGTACGGCCGCCTCGACCGCATCCCCGTCGCCCTCGTCAACGAGGACAAGGGCGCCACCGCCGAGGGCGAGAAGGTCACCGCCGGTGACGAGATCGCCCGGAACCTCCGCGACAGCGATGTCTTCGACTGGCACGAGGTGAGCGCGGCCGAGGCGCGCGAGGGCGTCGAGAAGGGTTCGTACTACCTCTCGCTCACCATGCCCGAGGACTTCAGCTCACGCGTCTCCTCCAGCTCGGGCGACTCCCCCGAGACGGGCGCGCTCCAGGTACGCACCAACGACGCCAACAACTACATCGTCGGCCAGGTCTCCCGGACGGTCTTCGCCGAGGTCCGCACCGCCGCCTCGACCAAGGCGTCCCGCTCCTTCCTGGACCGGATCTTCATCTCCTTCTCCGACCTGCACGAGGCCACCGAGAAGGCGGCCAAGGGCGCCGACGACCTCAAGGGCGGTATCGGTGACGCCAAGGAGGGCTCCAAGAACCTCGCCGACGGGCTCACGAGCGCCAAGGACAACACCGGGAAGCTGACGGGCGGTCTGACCCGGCTGACCGAAGCGGCGGGCACCCTGGAGAGCGGCGGCCGCCAGGTGGCGGAGGGCACCAGGACCCTCTCCGACCGGATCAACGGCTATCACGAGAGGATCAGCCCCTACCTCAAGGACCCGGGCAAGCCCGTGGAGGACATCTCCCAGGCCCTGCGCGACCGGCTGACGGAACAGGCCGCCGCCGCACCCGCCGCCGCCACCCGGACCAAGGAGGCGGCGGACGAGCTGACCCGGGTCCACACGGAGCGCTGCGCCGCCGACGCCGCCGAGCCCGACCCCGTCTGCCCCGCCCTGGAGCGCGCCCGGACCGCGCTGGGCGGCGCGGTGGAGACCACCCGGTCCGCCGGGGAGGCGGCCCAGGAGAACGCCGCGAGCCTGAAGAGCATCGACAGCTCGCTCGCCGGGCTCCGCGAACGGGTCGAGGGCCTGGCCGAGCGCGGCCCCGACCTGGAGAAGGAGCTGGCCACCGAGGTCGAGCGGATCAACGCGCTGAGCAACGGCGCCCAGGCGGTCTCCCGGGGCCTGACCGAGCTGCACACCGGTCTGAGCGGCGCCCGGACCGGCTCCACCGAGATCGACAGCGGGGTGGCCCGGCTCAAGCAGGGCGCGGGGGACCTGGACGGCGGGCTGTTCAAGCTCGTCGACGGCTCGGCCGACCTGGCGGGCGGCCTCCACGACGGGGCGGCGAAGATCCCCGACTACGACGAGAAGGACCGCGACCGGCGTACGGAGGTGATGGCCGACCCGGTGAAGCTGGCCAGCACCACCCTCAACCAGGCCGCCAACTACGGCACCGGCTTCGCCCCGTACTTCATCCCGCTCTCCCTCTGGGTCGGCGCGATGGTCGCCTACATGATCATTCAGCCGATGAACCGGCGGGCGCTCGCCGCGGGCGCCTCCGCGTGGCGGATCGCGCTGGCGGGCTGGCTGCCGGTGCTCGCCATCGGGCTGGTGCAGGTCGGCGCGCTGATGGCGGTACTCCACTGGTCACTGGGGCTCCAGCTGGAGCACGCGGCGGGGACGGTGGGCTTCCTCGCCCTCGCCATCGGCTGTTTCGCCGCCATCATCCAGTGGCTGAACGCCCGCTTCGGGGCGGCCGGGCGGATCCTGGTCCTCGCGGTGCTCATGCTCCAGCTGACCTCGGCCGGCGGCACCTACCCGGTACAGACCAGCCCCGGCTTCTTCAACGCGATCCACCCCTTCCTGCCGATGACCTACGTGGTGGAGGCGCTGCGCAGGCTGATCAGCGGCGGCGGGCTCGACCCGGTGTGGCAGGCGAGCGTGGTCCTGCTCGCCTTCACCGCGGGCGCGCTGGCGCTCACCGCGCTCACCGCCCGGCGCAAGCAGGTGTGGAGCTTCGACCGGCTCCACCCCGAGCTGAGCCTGTGAGGACCGCCCCGGGCCCACCGCGGCCCGGGGCCTCCCCCCGTCTGTCCCCTGCCTGCCTCCCTTGAACGGAACCGGCTTCGGCAAACCCCTGAGACCTGTGAGAATCGACACCATGGACGCGACGGACAGCACCAGCACCAGACGCAGGGCGACCCGGGCCAAGCTCTACGAGGCGGCGGTGACGCTCATCGCCGAGCAGGGTTTCTCGGCGACCACGGTGGACGAGATCGCCGAGCGCGCGGGGGTGGCCAAGGGCACGGTCTACTACAACTTCAAGAGCAAGACGGAGCTGTTCGAGGAGTTGCTGCGGTACGGCGTCGGCCTGCTGACCTCCTCGCTCCAGGAGGCCGCCGACGAGACGGCGCGGCACGGCGGCACCAAGGTCGCGGCCCTGGACGCGATGATCAGGGCCGGTCTGGTCTTCATCGACCGCTACCCCGCCTTCACCCAGCTGTTCGTCGCCGAGCTGTGGCGGACCAACCGCGCCTGGCAGTCCACCCTCCTGGTGGTACGCCAGCAGGCGGTGGCGGTGGTCGAGACCGTGCTGCGGGAGGCGGTGGAGAACGACGAGCTGAGCGAGGAGATCGACATCCCGCTCACCGCCGCCGCGCTGGTGGGCATGGTGCTGGTGGCGGCGCTGGACTGGCAGTCCTTCCAGCGGGAACGGTCCCTGGACGATGTGCACGCGGCGCTCTCCCGGCTGCTGCACGGGCGGGTGAGCGGTCGCTGAGACCCCGCACGGGGCACAGCTGTAGGGGCATACGGGCATACGGGCATACGGGCATACGGGCATACGGGAAAGGTGCCGGTCCGGCGTGACTCGATCCCCCCGAGTCGTCGCCGGACCGGCACCTTCCGGTCCCCCGTGCCTTCCCCCGTGTTTCCCCTGCTCCCCCGATTTCCCCCGTGCGGTCGTCCCCCGATGCTCCCGGCACCCGGTTCCCCGGGCCACCGGGTCTTCCCCCGTGTCACCTCGGGGGTCCGTACGCCGTTCCGCCACCCCGTGTCGGCGGTACCGGCGCCGCGGCCCCTTCGGTGGACTCCACTGTGTCGTCCGCAGGGCCCGGCACCCATCCGTGCCGCTACTCATCTCGCCACCTAGGTACAGGTACTCACTCCTGGGCGCGGATGCCCATGCCCCCGCCCTCCCGGGTGGTTACGATCACCTCCGTGTCCGTACTCCCTCTCGTCTTCACCAGCGGCTGGGCCAGCGGGATCAACGCGTACGCCGTCGTTCTGCTGCTGGGTGTCTTCGGTGCCACCGGCCTGACGGACGAGGTGCCCGAGGCGCTCCAGCGCACCGATGTCCTGATCGTCGCCGGGGTGCTCTTCCTCTGTGAGGCGGTCGCCGACAAGATCCCGTACATCGACTCCGCGTGGGACTCGGTCCATACCGTGATCCGGCCGGTCGCGGGGGCGGTGATCGCGGCGCTGCTGGCCGGGGAGTCCGGTTCACTGCCGGAGCTGGCGGCCGGCGCGGTGGGCGGGACCACCGCGCTCACCAGCCATCTCGTCAAGGCCGGCACCCGGATGGCGGTCAACACCTCACCGGAGCCCTTCAGCAATATCGGGGTGAGCACGGCGGAGGACCTGGGCGTCGCCGGGGTCCTCACCTTCGCGATGTTCCACCCGCTGGCGGCGGCGGTGATCGCCGCGGTGCTGCTGGCCCTCGGGATCGTCGTGGTGGCGCTGCTCGCGACCCGGATCCGGCGGTACCGGCGGCGCCGTGCCCAGCTGCGCGAGGAGAAACACCTGGCCGAGGCCGTTCTCCGGGACGAGCCACCGAACCCCGGGGACCCACCCCCGCCGTGACTGTCAGTCCCGGTCGCTAGAGTTTTCGCCATGGCACGGATTGCGGTGATCGGCGCCGGGATGGGCGCGATGGCTGCCGCCGCCCGGCTGGCCGTGGCAGGCCACCGGGTGACGGTGTACGAGCGTACGGCGACGTACGGCGGCTCGGTGGGCGCCTTCGAGCGCGACGGCTTTGTCTTCGACACCGGCCCCGGTCTGCTGCATCTGCCCGCCGTCTGGCGGGATCTCTTTCTGAAGACGGGCCGGGAGCCCCTGGAGAAGTGCGTCTCCCTGGTCCAGGTCGACCCGTCGAGCCGGCATCTCTTCGCCGACGGCACCGGGGTCACCCTGCCCAACGCCTCCCGGGCGGGGATCGTCTCGGCGCTGGAGGCGGCCCTCGGCGGCGGCGCGGGCGAGCGCTGGGGCGACTTCCTGGGCCGCGCCCGGGACGCCTGGGACCGTTCACGGCGGCCGTTGCTGGAGGAGCCCCTCTGGGCCGACTGGCACCGGCTGGAGCGCGACCCCTATCCCGCCCCCCGGCAGCGGCGTCTGCTGCGCACCCGGCAGGCGTCCACCGTGGCCGAGGTCGGCGCGTGGGAGCTGGCCGACCCCCGTCTCGCCACCCTGCTGGAGGGATACGCCCTGGGGTACGGGCTCGATCCCCGCGAGGCTCCCGCGAGCGCCGCGCTGCTGCCCTATATGGAGCAGACCTTCGGCAGCTGGTACGTGGCGGGCGGGCTGCGGGAGCTGGCCCGCGCGGTGCACGACCGGTGTGTGGCCCGGCGGGTGGAGTTCGTCCTCGGGACCGAGGTGGTCTCGGTGGTGGAGAAGGACGGCCGGGCCACCGGCGTCGAGCTGGCCGGGGGCGCGATCGTGGCGGCCGACCATGTGGTGGCGGGCGTCGACGCGGACCGGCTGACCGGGCGGGAGCTGTGGGCCGAGGGCGATGTCCGCCCCCGGGCGCGCACCGGGGACGCCTCGGCGCCCGGCCGGTTCACGGTGCTGCTGGCGCTGCGGGGGGAGCGCCCCGCGTCGGCGGTCCACCGTACGGTGGTCCACTCCCCCGACACCGGCGAGGAGGCGGCGGCCGTCTTCGGCGGGCGGATCGCCGGGCGGCCCACGGTCACGGTGCTCCGCCCGGACGACCCGCGGACCCGTCCCGACGGCGGGCACGAGGCGGTCACGGTCTCGGCGACGGTCGCGGGCCCCGGCTCCGGGGTCGACTGGTCCGACGAGGCACTGCGGGAGCGGTGTGCCGAGGTACTGGTGGAGGCGGCGGCCCCGGCCCTCGGCGGGAGCATCGCGGAGCTGCGGGAGCGGCTGCTGTGGCGGGAGGTGCTGACGCCCGCCGAGACCGGTCGGATATCCGCGCCCGCGCTCGCCGGGCCCGGCGGCCGTCATCTCCACCCGGCGAACACCACCCGGCTGCCGGGGCTCCATCTGGTCGGCGGCGGGGCCCACCCGGGCGGCGGGCTCGCCCATTCCGGGATGTCGGGCGCCCTGGTGGCGGGGCTGATCGTGGAGGGGGCCGACTTCCGGGGCTCCCAGTAGGCGCCCGACCGTACGGCCCACCCGACCGTACGCACGGCTCTCCCGGCCGTACGGCCCGCGCGACCACCCGGCCGCACGGGCGCCCCTCCGCCGGACGGCCGGACCGGCGCCTCGACCCACCGGCCCGGCGCCGGTCAGTGACGGTCGCGGCAGCGGTCAGTGGCGGTACTGCTGCTCGTTCGGGCCCTGGTCGTAGTCGTAGTCGAAGGCGGGGGGCTGCGGCGGATCGGTCTCCCGCTGCTGGGGCACCCAGACACCACCGGGGGGAGTGTCGTTGAGATAGGCCTGCTGGGCGTAGTACGGGTCCGGTTCGTACGGCTGGGCGTTGCCGAAGCTGTCGTTGCCGTCGAAGGGGTTCGGATACGGCTGCGCACCGGCGAAGGGGTCGGTGTACGCGGGGAACTGCTGGGTCTCCGGCGGCAGATCGTAGGCCGCGGCCGGGGCCCCATGGCCCACCGGGACACCGTGGTCGGGCACCTGGCCCGGGTACGGGTCGTACGGGGGGAAGTCGTCGCCCAGGGGGGCGTGGCCGCTTCCGGGGGCGGGCTCGCCCGGTTCGGTGCCGGGGGCGTCGAAGCCGCCGGTGTAGACGCCATAGCCATGGGTGTCGTCGGGCATCGGCTCCGGCCGGTAGACCGGGTCCGGCACGGCGGCGTCCATCACCGCGGTCTCCTCCGCCAGGTCGGAGACCTCAAGGCCGGGCAGCCGGGAGGCGCCGGGCTCGCCCGGTGCGTCCTTGCCCGCCCTGCGGCGGCGGCTGGCGCCGGGCCGCCCGCCCAGCGCCCAGCCGGTCGAGAAGCCCTTGCGGAAGGAGAGCGTCACACAGGTCTGTCCGGCGGCGAAGGCGATGGCGCCGAGTCCGATGACCACCACGGAGGAGAGCAGGACACCGATGACGACGCCCAGGAATCCGCCGAAGGCCAGCAGCCGCCAGCGCAGCCGTGCCTTGTACTGCAACAGCACTTCGCCCAGCAGCCACAGCGCGACAGCGCCGAACGCGATGTAGAGGACCGTCCAGCCCATGCCCGCCCCTCTCCCTCGGCCCCCGCCCCGGACGGGGCGGTCATGGCCGATCAGGGCTGCTGGTGCAGCCCGAGATTCTCGTATATCTCCAGTGTCGCAGTGGAGTTGTTGAGCGTGATGAAGTGCAGCCCGGGAACACCCTCGGCGAGCAGCTCCGCACAGAACTCGGTCGCGAACTCGATTCCCAACGAGCGTACAGCGGCGGGATCGTCCTCGACGCGGAGGATCCGTTCTTTCAGCTCCTCCGGTACCCGGGCATTGCTCAGCTGGGCGAAGCGTTCGAGCTGCTTGACGCTGGTGATCGGCATGATCTCGGGAATGATCGGGGTGTCGCACCCCGCCGCGGTGACCCGGTCGCGCAGCCGCAGATAGTCCTGGGGCTGGAAGAACATCTGGGTGATGGCGTAGTCGGCGCCCGCCCGGCACTTCTCGACGAAGTGCCGGATGTCGGTGTCCCAGTCGGTGGAGCGCGGATGCATCTCGGGGAAGGCGGCCACCCCGACGCAGAAGTCGCCGGACTCCTTGATGAGACGGACCAGGTCGGCCGCGTACCGCACGCCCTCGGGGTGCTTGATCCACTCGGCCATCGGGTCGCCGGGCGGGTCGCCCCGGACCGCGAGGATATTGCGGATCCCGGCGTCG
Organism: Streptomyces sp. NPDC000594; assembly: GCF_040299965.1. Taxonomy (NCBI): domain Bacteria; kingdom Bacillati; phylum Actinomycetota; class Actinomycetes; order Kitasatosporales; family Streptomycetaceae; genus Streptomyces; species Streptomyces sp. NPDC000594. The sequence goes on from NZ_JBEPCY010000008.1 coordinate 198,547, forward strand.
GCGTACTGGCCGATCATATTGCGCAGCTCGGCGATGGAGTGGTTGACCGCGGTGAGATGGGCGACGGGCGTCAGGGTGGTGTCCGAGGCGATCTGCTCGGTGGCACGGACCGTGCCCGCACGGGTGGAACCGCCGGCCCCGTAGGTGACCGAGACAAAGCTCGGTGCCACGGCCTCGACCCTGCGCAGCGCGTTCCAGAGGTTGCGCTCGCCTTTCTCGGTCTTGGGGGCCCAGAACTCGAAGGAGTGGGTCGTCCTGCCGGTCGCCAGCAACTCGCGCACGGTCCGTGCGCGATCTGTCCTGGTCGAGGGGGTTCCAAGAGCCATGAACGCAGGCTATACAGCCTGGCCGGAGCGCCCAAACCGAAGTCCACCCATCGGACAGCGGATGCTCATGAATGGCGTGATCACGTCGTAGCGCCGGGCATGGGCATCACACCAGGTCGCAGCCCTCTCACCCGGACCGGGAGCGCCCATGCCGGGGGAGGGCGCCGGGTGCGCTCACTCCCGGGCGTCACGCCCGGGGGTCGCCGGGCAGCGGCAGGGCGCGCAGCCGGGCGCTGAGCGCGGCGGTCGCGGCGGCGGGGTCGTCGGCCTCGGTGATCGCCCGGACCACGACGATCCGGCGGGCCCCGGCCTCCAGCACCTCGTCCAGCCTCGCGTGGTCGATCCCGCCGATGGCGAACCAGGGCCGGCCGGTCGCGAGCGCGGCGGTGGCGCGGACGAGGTCGAGGCCGGGTGCCGCCCGGCCGGGCTTGGTGGGGGTGGGCCAGCAGGGGCCGACGCAGAAGTAGTCCACACCGGGCTCGACGGCCGCGGCGGCCGCCTCGGCGGGGCTGTGGGTGGAGCGCCCGATGAGCGGGGCCGGGCCGACGATCGCCCGCGCGGCGGGGACCGGCAGATCGCCCTGGCCCAGATGGAGCACATCGGAGCCGATGGCGTGCGCGATGTCCGCGCGGTCGTTCACCGCGAGGAGCTTGCCGTGGCGGCGGCAGGCGTCGGCGAAGACGGCGAGCCGGTCCAGCTCCTCGGCGGCCTCCAGGCCCTTCTCCCGCAGCTGGACGATGTCGACCCCGGCGCCGAGGACCGCGTCCAGGAACTCGGGGAGGTCGCCCTGGCGGGTGCGGGCGTCGGTGCAGAGGTAGAGCCGGGCGTCGGTGAGCGAGGCGCGCGCCGTTGACATGCTGGTGTGTCCCCCCGGGATGGTTCGTTCGGTGTGCGGGCGGGCCGGTCCACGGCTCCGCCCGCACACCGTACGACGTACTGCCCGGGCGCGGCGACGCGCGGTCGCGCCCCACCGGTCCGGCCACGGCTGTGCGGCCCCGTGCCACCGGCCGCGACGGGCCCGGTGGCACGGAAGCCGGGGGCTCAGACCGCGAGGGCCTGGGCCCGGCGCTTCACCTCCGTGCCGCGGTTCTCCCCGAGGGCCTGCACGGGGGTGCCGGGCAGGGTCGGGTCGGGAGTGAAGAGCCACTCCAGCATCTCTTCGTCGGTGAAGCCGTCGTCCCTCAGGAGCGTCAGGGTCCCGGAGAGGCCCTTGACGACCTTGTCTCCGCTGATGAAGGCGGCGGGCACATGGAGGGCCCTGTTCTCCCCGCGGCGCACGGCGATCAGCTGGCCCTCCTTCACCAGCTGCCTCACGCGCGTCACCTCGACATCGAACTGCTCCGCGATATCGGGCAGCGTCAGCCAGGCAGGGACGAGAGCATCGGTCTTTGCGTCAATCTCGGTCACAGGACAAGCGTGCCATCCGGGACTGACAGCCGGTAGCCGGGGGGCCGTGGGCAGGGCGCACCCCTGACCCATCCCGGGGGTGTCGCCGCAGTTCAGCGCCGTATCGCCGGAGAACGCGGGGTTCGGATGGACGCGCCCTTCAGAGGTAACGCGCCCCGGGGCCGCCGGAGGCGCACGCCCCGGGCACCGCCGGAGGCGCGCACCCGGGCCCCCGGGAGGCAGGGGCCCGGCGGAGCCTCAGCGGACGGCCGCCTTCAGGGGTACGGAGGGATCGGCCGCGCGGTCGGGGTCCAGCCGGGCCCCGGCGAGCAGCAGCTTGCGGCCCTGGGCGAGGTCCCGGGGGCTGTCGACGGTCAGCAGCGCGGTCGGTACACCGTCCCGCAGCCAGAGCACCGTCCACGGCCCCTCCCCGGGCCGCCCCCGCCAGAGCAGGGTGTCGGCGCCGCCGTGGTCCCCCGCGTACTGCACGAAGCGGCCGAACTGCTCGGACCAGAAGTACGGCACCGGGTCATAGGCCGGCACCCCGCCCGCCGCCCCGGTGTCCTTCCCGGCGTCGGCGGCGATGATCTGGGCGGCGACGGTCTTCGGCCCCTGGAGCGCGTTGTCCCAGTGGTGGACGAGCAGCCGCCGGCCGTAGCGGGCCGAGGGGAAGGAGGCGCAGTCCCCCACCGCGTACACATCGGGCCGTGAGGTGCGCAGCCACGCGTCGGCGGTGACCGAGCCGTCCGGTCCCGTCGTGACACCGGATCCGGCGAGCCAGCCGGTGGCGGGCCGGGCTCCGACCCCGACGACCACGGCCTCGGCGGCGAGCCGGCGGCCGTCCGCCAGGACCACCTCACCCTGCTCCACGGCCGCCACCCGGGCGCCGGTGATCAGCTCCGCCCCGCTCTCCGCGTACCAGTCGGCCATGGGGGCGGCGACCTCGGCGGGCAGCGCTCCCGCCAGCGGGCGGTCGGCGGCCTCCACCACGGTGACCGCGCACCCGGCCGCGCGGGCGGCGGTGGCGAACTCCGCGCCGATCCAGCCCGCGCCGACGACCACGAGGGAGTGCCCGCACTCCAGGACGGGCCGCAGCCGGGTGGCGTCGTCGAGGGTGCGCAGCAGATGGACCCCGGGGATGTCCCCGGTGCCGGGCAGGGTGATCGGTTCCGCGCCGGTGGCGATGACCAGGGCGTCGTACGGGACGGGCCCGGTGGCGGTGTCCAGCTCCCGGGCCCCGGGGCGGAGCCCGGTGACCGTGACCCCGAGCCGCAGCTCGATGTCGCGGCCCTCGAAGTCGACCTCGAACGCGGAGTGCTCGGCGGCGCCGAGCAGGACCGCCTTGGAGAGCGGCGGCCGGTCGTACGGCTGGTGGGGCTCGGCCCCGATCAGGGTGACGGGGCCGGTGAATCCCTGTTCGCGCAGGGCGATGGCGGTCTGTACCCCGGCGATGCCCGCGCCGACGACGACCACGCGCCCCGGCCCCCGGCCCCGCCCGGGAGCGGACCCGGGGTCCGCCGCCGCTCCCGCCCCGGCCGTCCGCGCCCCGTCCGCCTGCGCACCGTCCGCCTGCTCTGGCTGCTCTCGCTGCTCGGTCACGCGTCAACCTTACGCAGTGGCGCCTGACACCACGTCAGAGGGAATCCGCCGGCTCGCCACCGGACGAACCCGGGCCGGTCAGCGCGGCTCCTCCACCACACTGGTGCCCCGGCCCTCCTGGGACTCCCACTCCCAGCTCTCCTCCAGCCGGAGACGGCCGTCCGGCAGTTCGACCACGGCGGAGACGCAGTGCCCCGACGCGGTGCTGCCGTCGGTGCGCAGCTGGACATAGCGGAAGTCGATCCGGTCGCCCTCACGGGTGCCGATGAGATGGCCCCGGACCACATCGCCGCCCGTGTACTCGGCCCAGACCGTACCGCCGTCCTCGTGGTAGACGAACCGGGTCCCGGTCCCCACCTGTCCGGGTGCCTGATCCGCCACGGGTACCAGCACCCGTCCGTCGAGCGAGCCTGCCATCCTCGTCCACCGCCCCTTCGCCACCATGACCGTCGCGCCATGACCGTCGCCATGGCTCCCTCCCCGCCGCCGGGCCGGGCGCCGTCCGGCGGACCCGGTGAACCGGCCCGGACCACGCCGTACTTAACGGCCGTGGAGCCCGGGGGTTAGGCTGGCCACCGTAAAGCACTCGCGGGAGCCCGGACGCACCGGGCTGAGAGGGAGGCTGGCCGGCCTCCGACCGTACGAACCTGATCCGGGTCATGCCGGCGAAGGGAGGAGCCGAACACCCATGCCATCGAATCCCGGCGCCCCTGACGGAACACCCTCGGGCCCCGCACCGGATGTGCTGGTCATCGGCGGTGGACTCATCGGCCTGGTCACCGCCTGGCGAGCCGCGCTGCACGGGCTGACGGTGACCGTCGCCGATCCCTCGCCGGGCGGCGGGGCGGCCCGGGTCGCCGCCGGGATGCTCGCCGCCGTCACCGAACTCCACTACGGCGAGGAGCGGTTGCTCGCCCTCAACCTCGCCTCCGCACGGCGCTATCCCGGCTTTGTCGCCGAGCTGGAGGAGGCGAGCGGGACCGAGGTGGGCCACCGTGCCTGTGGCACCCTCGCCGTCGCCCTCGACACCGACGACCGGGCCCATCTCCGGGAGCTGCACGCCCTTCACCAGCGGTGCGGACTGGATTCGGAGTGGCTGACCGGGCGCGAGTGCCGCCGGCTGGAACCGATGCTGGCACCGGGGGTACGGGGCGGTCTGCGGGTGGACGGCGACCACCAGGTCGACCCCCGGCTGCTGATCGAGGCTCTGCTCATCGCCTGTGAACGCGCCGGGGTGACCTTCCGCCGCGCCCACGCCGAGCGGCTCTCGGTCGCCGGGGACCGCGCCACCGGGGCGGTCCTCTCCGACGGCACCGCCGTGGCCGCCGGACAGGTGGTCCTGGCCGCCGGAAGCCTGAGCGGCCGGCTCGCCGGGGTGCCGGAGGAGGTCGCCGTCCCGATCCGGCCGGTGAAGGGCCAGGTCCTGCGGCTCTCGCTGACCCCGGCCGGCTCCGGGGGGCGTTCCGGCGCCCTCGCCGCCCTTCCGCCGCTGCTCTCCCGGACGGTGCGCGCCATGGTCCGCGGCAGCCAGGTCTATCTGGTGCCCCGGGCCGGCGGTGAGCTGGTCGTCGGCGCGACCAGCGAGGAGATGGGGTGGGACACCACGGTCACCGCGGGCGGGGTCTACGAGCTGCTCCGGGACGCCCATGAGCTGCTCCCCGGCATCACCGAGCTGCCGCTCACCGAGACCCTCGCCGGGCTGCGGCCCTGCTCCCCGGACAATGCCCCGCTGCTGGGCGCGACCGCGCTGCCGGGGCTGCTGCTGGCCACCGGCCACCACCGCAACGGCGTTCTGCTGGCCCCGGTCACCGGTGACGCCCTGGGGGCCGCGCTGACCGGCGGGGCCCTCCCCGAGGAGGCCCGGCCCTTCACCCCCCGCCGCTTCTCCGCCGTTCCCCCTCAGCGGACCCGCCCGGCACAGACCTCACACTCCCCTCGGCAGACACAGCAGACACAGCAGACACAGCAAACGCATCCAGCACAGCAAACGCCGCAGACGCAGACCCAGCAGACCCAGCAGGTCCAGCAGCCCCAGCCCCGCCAGGAGCAGCCCGTATGAGCACCCCACCGCCACCCAGCACAGGGACCGCAAGCAGCACCGAGGGCACGGCCGTCGTGGAGATCTCGGTCAACGGCGAGCGGCGCGCCCTCGCCCCGGGGACCACGCTGGACACTCTGGTCACCCAGCTCACCCCCGCCACCAGCGGGGTCGCGGCGGCGGTGAACGAGACGGTCGTCCCGCGCGGCAGCTGGGGCCGGACCCCGCTGGGCGCTGGCGACCGGGTGGAAGTCCTGACCGCCGTCCAGGGAGGGTGACCGCGATGTCCGACGACCGGCTCGTCATCGGCGACACCGGCTTCACCTCCCGGTTGATCATGGGCACCGGAGGGGCGCCCAGCCTGGAGGTGCTGGAGCACGCCCTGGTCGCCAGCGGCACCGAGCTGACCACGGTCGCCATGCGCCGGATCGACCCGACGGTCCAGGGGTCGGTCCTCTCGCTGCTGGAGCGGCTGGCCATCCGGGTGCTGCCCAATACGGCGGGGTGCTTCACCGCCGGTGAGGCGGTGCTGACCGCGCGGCTGGCGCGGGAGGCGCTGGGGACCAACTGGATCAAGCTGGAGGTCATCGCGGACGAGCGCACCCTGCTGCCCGATCCGATCGAGCTGCTGGACGCCGCCGAGACCCTGGTGGACGACGGCTTCACGGTCCTCCCGTACACCAATGACGACCCGGTGCTGGCGCGCCGGCTCCAGGAGGTGGGGTGTGCCGCGGTGATGCCGCTGGGGTCGCCGATCGGCTCCGGTCTGGGCATCCGCAATCCGCACAACTTCCAGCTGATCGTGGAGCAGGCCCGGGTACCGGTGATCCTGGACGCCGGGGCGGGGACCGCGTCGGACGCGGCGCTCGCGATGGAGCTGGGGTGCGCGGCGGTGATGCTGGCGTCCGCGGTCACCCGGGCCCAGGAGCCGGCGCTGATGGCGGAGGCGATGCGGCACGCGGTCGAGGGCGGCCGGCTGGCGCACCGGGCGGGCAGGATCCCGCGCCGGCACTTCGCCGAGGCGTCGTCGCCGGTCGCCGGGATGGCCCTGCTGGACCCGGAGCGCCCGGCCTTCTGAGCCCTGGCGGGTGCCCCGGCCCGACGCCGTCCGAACCCCTGTCGGGTGCCCCGGCCCGGCACCCTCCGAGCCTCTGGGGGGTGCCACCGTGTGACACCCTCCGGGCCCGTGGTGGGTGTCACAGCTCGGCACCGGTACGGGCGGCCGCGGGCCCGGCGCGGTCGGCGGGCCGGGAGCGGCTCGTAGAATCGCGGGGTGGACACGACCCTTCAGGACCCTCTCGTCGGGCAGGTGCTCGACGGCCGCTATCGCGTCGACGCGCGGATCGCCGTCGGCGGTATGGCGACGGTCTACCGGGCCGTCGACACCCGGCTCGACCGCGAGCTGGCGCTCAAGGTGATGCATCCCTCGCTCGCCACCGACTCCGGCTTCGTCCAGCGGTTCATCCGGGAGGCCAAGTCGGTCGCCCGGCTCGCCCACCCCAATGTGGTGGGCGTCTTCGACCAGGGCACGGACGGCGCGTACGTCTATCTGGCGATGGAGTACGTCGCCGGGTGCACCCTCCGCGACATCCTGCGCGAGCGCGGGGCGCTGCGGCCGAGGGCGGCGCTGGACATCCTGGAGCCGGTGCTGGCCGCGCTCGGCGCCGCGCACCGCGCGGGCTTCGTCCACCGGGACGTCAAGCCGGAGAATGTCCTGGTCGGGGACGACGGCCGGGTCAAGGTCGCCGACTTCGGTCTGGTACGGGCCGTGGGCTCGCAGACCAACACCTCCGGGGCGCTGCTGGGCACGGTCTCCTATCTGGCGCCGGAGCAGATCGAGGACGGGGTCTGCGGTACCCGTACCGATGTCTACGCCTGTGGTGTGGTGCTGTACGAGATGCTGACCGGCGCCAAGCCGCACACCGGGGACACCGCCGCCCAGGTGCTCCACCGGCATCTGCACGAGGATGTCCCGCCGCCGTCCGCCGCCGTGCCGGGGCTCGCGGTGGAGCTGGACGAGCTGGTGACGGAGGCCACCGCGCGCGATCCGCTGCTCCGGCCGCATGACGCGGTGGGGATGCTGGCCGAGGTCCAGGCGGCGCGGGCGGCGCTCCGCGACGATCAGCTGGATCTGGTGCCGCCGGGGGCGCGCGCCGACCGGGCCGGGGTGCCGGGCTCCGCCGACGGGGAGCGTACGGATGTCATCGCCCGGCCGCTGCCGCTGGAGGAGGCGCCGGGCCGTACCGCGCGGCTGACGTTGCCGCCCGATCCGCCGGAGCCCGCACGGCCTCCGTTCCGTCCCGCACTGCCCCGGCGCGCCGTGCTGGCGATCGTGGGCGCGGTGCTGCTGGTCCTCGGTGTCGGTACCGGTGTCTGGTACATCAACTCCGGTCAGTTCACCCGGGTCCCGGCGGTGATCGGCAAGAGCGAGAGCGAGGCCCGGCGGCAGCTGGACCGTGCCGGGCTGGATGTCCGGACGGTACGGGAGCGGTACAGCGCGGCGGCGGAGCGCGGCACGGTGGTGAGCACGGAGCCCCGGACGGGCGAGCGCATCCGGGGCAATGGTTCGGTGGCGCTGGTGATCTCGCGCGGGCCCGAGGTGGTCCGGGTGCCCCCGCTGGAGGGGAAGCCGCTGGCGGCGGCCGAGCGTGAGCTGGAGAAGGTGGGGCTGGCGCCGGGGAAGGTGTCCCGGGAGTTCAGCGCCACGGTGCCGCGGGGTTCGGTGGTCCGTACGGAGCCCGGGTCGGGGGTGCGGCGCGATCCGGAGTCCGCGGTGGCCCTGGTGGTGAGCGACGGCGCGCCGATCGAGGTCCCCGAGGTGGTCGGCGCCGAGCCCGGGGAGGCGCGGGCGGAGCTGGAGGGCGCGGGCTTCCGGGTGGAGATGGCCTCCGGACGGGTGCACTCCGGGCAGCAGGCGGGGACGGTGGCCCGTCAGTCGGCCCCGGCCGGTTCCGACCTGGCCGAGGACGACACCATCACCCTGACCGTGTCCAAGGGCCCCCGTACGGCGGCGGTCCCGGATGTGACCGGGCGGGGGGCCGAGCGGGCGAAGGAGGAGCTGGAGTCCGCCGGTTTCCGGGTGAAGGTCGAGAAGAACTTCCCCTACCTCGGCGACACCGTGGAGTCGCAGTCCCCCGGCGGGGACGACCGCGCCCCCGAGGGCAGTACCGTCACCATCAAGATCAAGGGATTGTAGAACCACTCATGCGCAACCCCGTCGGCGGACATGTACCCGTGGCGGGCGGACTCGCCAGGATCGGCCTGGGATACGCCCAGGAGCTGAAGGCGGAGGCGGTCCAGGTCTTCGTGGCCAATCCGCGCGGCTGGGCGACGCCCCCGGGCAACCCGGCCCAGGACGAGGCGTTCCGTTCCGGATGCGCCGAGTCGGGTGTCTCGGCCTGGGTGCACGCCCCGTATCTGATCAACTTCGGCTCGCACACGGAGGCGACCGCCGAGCGCTCGGTGGAGTCGATGCGCCATTCGCTGCGGCGGGGGCGGGAGATCGGCGCCCGGGGTGTGGTGGTGCACACCGGTTCGGCGACCGGGGGCCGGGCGCGCGAGGTGGCGCTGGCCCAGGCACGGGAGCTGATGCTGCCGCTGCTGGACGAGCTGACCCGGGACGACGATCCGTTTCTGCTGCTGGAGCCGACGGCCGGACAGGGTGCCTCGCTCTGCTCCCGGGTGGCGGATCTGGGTCCGTACTTCGAGGTGCTGGAGTCCCATCCGATGCTCGGGGTCTGTCTGGACACCTGCCATGTCCATGCGGCCGGGGACGATCTGGCGGCGCCCGACGGGGCGCGGGGGGCGCTCGATCTGCTGGCCCGGACGGTGGGCACGGGGCGGCTCAAGCTGATCCACGCCAATGACTCCCAGGAGCCGGCCGGGGCGCGCCGGGACCGGCACGCCAATATCGGCGCCGGTCATATAGGCGTGGAGCCCTTCGCCGAGCTGATGCGGCACCCGGAGACCGAGGGGGTGCCACTGATCATCGAGACCCCCGGGGGTCCGGAGGGGCACGCAGCCGATGTGGCCCTGCTGAAGAGCCTGCGGGACTGAGCGGACCGGGAGGGCGGACCGGGAGGGGACTCCTACAGCTCCGGGCCGTCGCCCGGTTCCTCCTGGTAGGAGTAGCGCTGCTCACTCCAGGGGTCACCCAGATTGTGGTAGCCCCGCTCCTCCCAGAAGCCCCGGCGGTCCGCCGTCATGTACTCGACACCCCGGACCCATTTGGGCCCCTTCCAGGCGTACCGGGTCGGCACGATCAGCCGCAGCGGGAAGCCGTGCTCGGCGGTGAGCAGCTCACCGTCCTTGTGGGTGGCGAAGACGGTGCGCTCGCCCAGGAAGTCCGCCAGCGGCAGATTGGCGCTGTAGCCGTACTCCGCCCAGACCATCACATGGGTGACCTGCTCGGACGGGGGTGCCAGCGCGGCGACCGTCCGGGCGGGGACGCCGCCCCATTCGGCCCCCAGCATGCTGAACTTCGTCACACAGTGCAGATCGGCCACGACCGTGGAGAACGGGAGCGCCGAGAACTCCTCATGGTTCCAGCAGTGCTTCTCACCGTCCGCGGTGGCGCCGAAGACACGGAATTCCCAGCGTTCCGGCCGGAACTTGGGGACCGGACCGTAGTGGGTGACGGGCCAGCCACGCTGCACTCGCTGTCCCGGGGGGAGCGCGGACTCCTCTGGTACGCGGTGACCCCGGCTCTCCGCCTGACCCATGCATCCATGGTGACAGACCGGGAGGGGTGGTCATGACCAGGTCTGGGCGGATTCGGGCAACTCCTACTAAGGAGGCACTTACTGGACGGCTTCCAACGGCGGTGCGAGGATGCGCGCACCTGTCCGACCGCTAGGCCGACCCGTGGAAGGAGCATCCGCGATGCAGGGCGACCCCGAGGTCATCGAGTTCCTCAATGAGCAGCTGACCGGCGAGCTGACCGCGATCAATCAGTACTGGCTCCACTACCGCATCCAGGAGAACAAGGGCTGGTCAAAATTGGCCGCCTACACCCGCGCGGAATCCATTGACGAGATGAAGCACGCGGATGTGCTCACCGAGCGGATCCTCTTCCTGGACGGACTCCCCAATTACCAGCGGCTGTTCCATGTACGGGTGGGCCAGACGGTGACCGAGATGTTCCAGGCGGACCGCCAGGTCGAGGTCGAGGCGATCGACCGGCTGAAGCGCGGGATCGAGGTCATGCGGGCCAAGGGGGACATCACCTCGGCGAACATCTTCGAGGCGATCCTGGAGGACGAGGAGCATCACATCGACTACCTCGACACCCAGCTGGAGCTGATCGCGTCCCTCGGCGAGCCGCTCTATCTGTCCCAGCAGATCGAACAGCCGAGCAGCTGAGCGCCACCCCAGCGGGTCAAGGCCCCGCGTGGCTCCCGGGGGATCCCCGGGGTCAGGCCGCCCGGCCGAGCGAGGGCACACCCGGGAGACCCGGGACGCCCGGAATACCCGGCACACCCGGGACGCTCGGAACACCCGGGACGCCCGCCGCGCCGGAAGCACCCGTCACGGCCGGCACACCGGGAACCCCCGGCACCGCCGCCGTCAGCGCGGGCCTGCCCTGATCGGCCAGCTCACGGCGGGGGCAGCTGCCCCGGCCCAGCAGTGACTGGATCCTCCGGACACAGGAGCCGCAGTCCGTGCCCGCCTTGGAGGCGGAGGCGATCTGGCGGGGGGTGCAGGCACCGGCCGCCGCGTGCTCCTTCACCTGCTGCTCCGTGATACCGAAGCAGGAGCAGACGTACACGCGGCTCACCTCCCGGGGGGACTGTCGGACACGCCGTCCCGTCAACCGGTCATTCCCGTCAATCGGTGAGGCAAACCTAACCTTACCCGGCTACCAAGATCCATCAAAGCGGACAAAAGACAGGTGGGGCGCGGATCACATCGATCCACGCCCCACCCGGTCGTTCAGGAACTCACTGGTCGCGGTACATCTCCGCCACCAGGAAGGCCAGGTCCAGCGACTGGCTGCGGTTGAGCCGGGGGTCGCAGGCCGTCTCGTACCGCTGGTGCAGGTCGTCCACGAAGATCTCGTCGCCGCCGCCCACGCACTCGGTGACATCGTCACCGGTCAGCTCGACATGGATGCCACCGGGGTGGGTGCCGAGCGCCTTGTGGACCTCGAAGAAGCCCTTGACCTCGTCGAGCACATCGTCGAAGCGGCGGGTCTTGTGGCCCGAGGCCGCCTCGAAGGTGTTGCCGTGCATCGGGTCGGTCACCCAGGCCACGGTGGCACCGGAGGCGGTGACCTTCTCCACCAGCTCCGGAAGGTGGTCGCGGACCTTGTCCGCGCCCATCCGGACGACGAAGGTCAGCCGGCCGGGCTCCCGGTCCGGGTCCAGCCGGTCGATGTAGGTCAGGGCCTCGTCCACGGTGGTCGTGGGGCCGAGCTTGATCCCGATGGGGTTGCGGATCTTCGAGGCGAACTCGATGTGCGCCCCGTCGAGCTGGCGGGTCCGCTCACCGATCCAGACCATGTGCCCGGAGACGTCGTACAGCTGCCCGGTGCGCGAGTCGACCCGGGTGAGCGCCGACTCGTAGTCCAGCAGCAGCGCCTCGTGGGAGGCGTAGAACTCGACGGTACGGAACTCCGCCGGGTCGGTGCCGCACGCCTCCATGAAGTTCAGCGCGTTGTCGATCTCGCGGGCGAGCTGCTCGTACCGCTGGCCGGAGGGGGAGGACTTCACGAAGTCCTGGTTCCAGGCATGGACCTGGCGCAGATCGGCGTACCCACCGGTGGTGAAGGCACGGACCAGGTTGAGCGTCGCCGCGGAGGCGTTGTACATCCGCTTCAGCCGCTCGGGGTCCGGGATCCGGGCCTCCTCGGTGAAGGCGAAGCCGTTGACGGAGTCGCCCCGGTAGGTGGGCAGGGTCACCCCGTCCCGGGTCTCGGTGGGCTTGGAGCGCGGCTTGGAGTACTGGCCGGCGATACGGCCGACCTTCACCACGGGCACCGAGGCGGCGTAGGTGAGCACCGCACCCATCTGGAGCAGGGTCTTCAGCTTGGCGCGGATGTCATCGGCGCCGACGGCGTCGAAGGACTCGGCACAGTCACCGCCCTGGAGCAGGAACGCCTCGCCCCTGGCGACGGCTCCCATCCGGGCGCGCAGCTGGTCGCACTCGCCCGCGAAGACGAGCGGCGGATACGATTCGAGGTCCGCGATCACATCGCGCAGAGCCTCGGCATCGGGGTACTCGGGCTGCTGCGCCGCGGGCAGGTCTCGCCAGGTGTTGCCACCGGCAGCGGTGGTCTTAGCGTTCACGGTCACACCGCCAACAGTACGGGGTCGGCGGGAGTGATCCGGGGGCCGCCCATTAAATGAGACACATGGATGAGACACCTGGATGGGAGCCGGGCTTGTGACAGGGGACGGGACCCGGCGATGCGGTAGGGTTCCCGCCATGCTCACGCTCGGTGTTCGGCAGCAGCCGAATCGATACTGGTGGTGGACCGCGGATCCGGCGGCCCACTGACCGAGCACGCGCTCGACAGGCATCGCGAAGGCCGCCCCAGGGGCGGCCTTCCGTGTTTCCCGGGACAACCGGCCGTTCCCCCCGCGGACCCTCGCACTCCCGCAGCCGGAACGAACCGGAGGAACCGCCGATGCACCAGCCCGGCCCCACCACCCACCGCACCGCCCCGTCCGACCCCGTCGCCCCGTCCGACCCCGTCGCCGCGGAGACCACCGCCGGCCCGGCAGCCGCCGTGGGCCCCGGCCCGGAGGCCGACCCCGCCGCCGTGGTGGCGCGGCTGCTCGCCGACGACCGCCCCTTCGCCCTGCTCCACCGGCGCACCCCCGGCCGTGCCCCCGACACCGTCGAGCTGCTGACCGGCCCGGTCCGGGTCTGCGAGACCCTCGCCGAGCTGCCCGTCGGCCCGCTCCCGACCCTCGCCCTGGTGCCGTTCCGGCAGATCAGGGAGCGGGGCTTCGAGGTACGCGACGACGGAACCCCGCTCGCCGCGCTGACCGCCGAGGAGTGCCTCGACCTGCCGCTGGGCGCGTTGCTCGACGCCCTGCCGGACCGTCCCGTCCAGGTCACCGACGGCGCCTTCGACGTCCCCGACGAGGAGTACGCGCGGACCGTCCAGCGGGTGATCACCGACGAGATCGGGCAGGGCGAGGGCGCCAACTTCGTCATCCGCCGCACCTACCGGGGCTCGATCCCCGGCTTCGGACGGGCGGACGCGCTGGCCCTCTTCCGGCGGCTGCTGGCGGGCGAGCGGGGGGCGTACTGGACCTTTGTGGTCCACACCGGCGAGCGCACCCTCGTCGGCGCCAGCCCCGAGGTCCATGTACGGATGACCGGCGGCACGGTGGTCATGAACCCGATCAGCGGCACCTTCCGCTATCCGCCCGGCGGCCCCGACGCCGACACGCTCCTCCGCTTCCTCGCCGATCCCAAGGAGCGGGACGAGCTGTCCATGGTGGTGGACGAGGAGCTGAAGATGATGTGCACCGTCGGCGATCTGGGCGGGGTGGTCGTCGGCCCCCGGCTCAAGGAGATGGCGCACCTCGCCCATACCGAGTACGAGCTGCGGGGCCGCAGCTCGCTCGATGTACGGGAGGTGCTGCGGGAGACGATGTTCGCGGCCACCGTCACCGGCTCGCCGGTGCAGAACGCCTGCCGGGTGATCGAGCGCCACGAGAAAGGCGGGCGCGGCTACTACGCGGGCGCGCTGGCGCTGCTGGGCCGGGACGCGAGCGGTGCGCAGAGCCTGGACTCGCCGATCCTGATCCGTACCGCCGACATCGACCCCGGGGGCGGGCTGCGGGTGCCGGTGGGGGCGACGCTGGTACGCCACTCCGACCCGGCGGGGGAGGTCGCCGAGACCCATGCCAAGGCGGCGGGGGTGCTGGCCGCGCTGGGCGTGGTCCCCGCCCGGCCCCGGCCGGCGGCCGGCCCCGTACGCCTCGCCGACGATCCCCGGGTACGGGCCGCGCTCGACGGCCGCCGGTCCTCGCTCGCCCCGTTCTGGCTCCGGCTCCAGGAGCGACTGCCGGAGCCGACCGGGCGGGCGCTGGTGATCGACGCCGAGGACACCTTCACGGCGATGCTGGCCCATCTGCTGCGCTCGGCGGGGCTCGATGTGCGGGTGCGGCGGTACGACGAGCCGGGGCTGCGGGAGGCCGCCCTCGGCCATGACGGCCCGGTGGTGCTGGGGCCCGGCCCCGGGGACCCCGCCGACCCCGCCGACCCGAAGATGCGGCTGCTGCGCCCGCTCACCGCCGAACTGCTGCACGGGCACCGCCACGGGGTGCTGGGGGTCTGTCTCGGCCATGAGCTGATCGCGGCGGAGCTGGGACTTCCGCTGGTCCGCAAGGCGGCTCCGTACCAGGGGGCGCAGGAGCGGATCGAGCTGTTCGGCGGGGTCGAGACGGTCGGCTTCTACAACAGTTTCAGCGCGCGCTGCGACGAGGTGGCGGCCGGGCGGCTGGCGGAGCGGGGCATCGAGGTGGCCCGGGACCGGGTCTCGGGCGAGGTCCACGCGCTGCGGGCGGCGGGCTTCGCCTCGGTCCAGTTCCACCCCGAGTCCGTGCTGACCCTGGACGGCCCCCGGCTGGTGGCCGAGCTGCTGTCGGGGGCGGTCCTGCCCCGGGTCTGAGCCGGGGTCCTCCCCGGCGCGGGATCAGCCGAAGAAGACGCCCGCCTCGGCGTAGAGCGCGGGGTCGACGGTCTTCAGCCGGGCGGTGGCGTCGGCGATGGGGACCCGGACGACATCGGTCCCCTGGAGGGAGACCATCCGGCCGAAGTCCCCGTCCCGGACCGCGTCGATGGCGTGCAGCCCGAAGCGGGTGGCGAGCCAGCGGTCGAAGGCGGTCGGGGTGCCCCCGCGCTGCACATGGCCGAGGACGGTGGTCCGGGCCTCCTTCCCGGTGCGGCGCTCGATCTGCTGGGACAGCCACTCACCGATGCCGGAGAGCCGGACATGGCCGAAGGAGTCCAGGGTGCCGTCCTTGAGCACCGCGTCGCCGCCCTGGGGCATCGCCCCCTCGGCGACCACCACGATCGGGGCGTAGGTCGCCTGGAACCGCGAGGTCACCCAGGCGCAGACCTGGTCCACATCGAAGCGCTGTTCGGGGATGAGGATGACATTGGCGCCGCCGGCGAGCCCGGAGTGGAGGGCGATCCACCCCGCGTGGCGGCCCATCACCTCCACCACCAGGACCCGCATATGGGACTCGGCGGTGGTGTGGAGACGGTCGATGGCCTCGGTGGCGATGGAGACGGCGGTGTCGAAACCAAAGGTGTAGTCGGTGGCGGAGAGATCGTTGTCGATGGTCTTGGGAACGCCGACGCAGTTGATGCCGTAGGTGTCGTGCAGTTCGGCGGCGACCCCGAGGGTGTCCTCGCCGCCGACCACGATCAAGGCGTCCACCTCGTCCTTGGCGAGGTTGTCCTTGATCCGGCGGACGCCGTTCTCCGCCTTGAGGGGGTTGGTCCGTGAGGAGCCGAGGATGGTTCCGCCCCGGGGCAGGATGCCCCGGACCTGCGGGATGGCGAGCGGGACCGTGTCCCCCTCCAGGGGGCCCCGCCACCCGTCGCGGTAGCCGATGAACTCGTACGCGTACTCCTGGACGCCCTTGCGGACGACCCCTCGGATGACAGCGTTGAGGCCGGGGCAGTCGCCGCCACCGGTCAGCACTCCGACGCGCATGGATACTTCCCTTCGCCTGATGGGTCCTGGGACACCGCCACGCTAATGGTGATCCACGTCACTACGGGATGGCCACAAAGGGCCATTTCTGTCCCGTACCGAGCGTTTTGCGCCGCCGGAGACGGCCGGAACCCGCCCCGCACCGGGGGTACCCGGGCACGGGGCGCACCGGAGGGCCCTCCGCCGAACCACTCGTGAGGGTGAGGTCACGCACGCGCGTTCGCCCACCTCGGGGGGTCAGGGGGAGTCGGCGGGATCGTCGAGACCGCGCTCGATCGCGTACCGCACCAGCTCCACCCGGTTGTGCAGCTGAAGCTTGCCGAGGGTGTTCTGTACGTGGTTCTGCACGGTGCGGTGCGATATCACCAGCCGGTCGGCGATCTGCTTGTACGAGAGGCCCTTCGCCACCAGCCGCAGCACCTCGGTCTCCCGGTCGGTGAGCCGGGGCGCCCCGGGGTCGGCGGTGCCCCGCTCGGCGACGGGCTCGGCGGCGAGCCTGCGGTACTCCCCCAGCACCAGCCCGGCGAGCCCCGGGGTGAAGACCGCGTCCCCGTCGGCGGTGCGGCGGACGGCGGCGACCAGTTCCTCCGTACTCGCCGACTTGAGGAGATAGCCGGTGGCGCCGGACTTCACCGCCTCCAGCACATCGGCGTGCTCACCGCTGGCGGAGAGCACCAGCACCCGCATCCCGGGGAGCGAGCCCACCAGCTCCTTGCAGACCTGGACCCCCGGCAGCTCCGGCAGATTGAGATCGAGGACCAGGACGTCCGGGGCGGCGGCACGGGCCCTGCGGACCGCCTGGCGGCCGTCGCCCGCCGTCGCCACCACCGCGAAGCCCGCCGCCGCCAGATCCCGGGCGACCGCGTCCCGCCACATCGGATGGTCGTCCACGACCATCACCTTCACCACGGCCCGTGCGCCGTCCGTCGCCGTCTCCGTCATATCCGTTCCGTCCCGCACCGTCGTCACTGTTCCTCCCCCGTCATCGTGCGTCCCCCGTCATCGTGCGTCCCGCCCCGCCGGGCCGGTGGCCGGGGCGCGCGGGACCGTCAGTTCGACCTCGGTGCCCTGCCCGGGGACCGAGACCACCTCGGCCGCGCCGCCCAGCTCCCGCAGCCGGCCGCGGATCGAGAGGGCGACCCCCAGCCGCCCCTCCCCCTCCGCCTGGGCGAGCCGGCCCTCGGCGATCCCGGGGCCGTCGTCCCGGACGGTGACGATCACCTGGTCCGGCCACTCCTCCACCAGGATCCACGCCCTGGCCTCCGGCCCCGCGTGCCGCTCCACATTGTCCAGCGCGGCGCCGACGGCGGCGGCCAGCTCCCGGGCGGCGGACGGCTCCAGGACGACCGGGGCGCCCGGCTCGGAGAGGGTCACCCTCGGCCCCGCGTACCGGGTCAGCAGCGACCGCAGATCCAGGGGCCCGGCGGGCGGGCCGTCCCCGCCGGAGGGGTCGCCGTCCGGCGGGCCCCCCGCCGCCTCCGGGTCCACCGGCACCAGCCCGCTGGAGACCAGCGACCGCAGGGCGATCTCCTGCTCCCCCGCCATCCGGCCCAGCTCCGCGGCCTCCCCGCCCAGCGCGGAACCGCGCCGCTGGACCATGGCCAGGACCTGGAGCACGCTGTCATGGATGTCCCGGGCGAGGCGCTCCCGCTCCCGGGTCGCCGCCTCGATCTCCAGCGCGCGGGCGAGCGTCCGCTCCGAGGCACGGGCCACCTCCACCACATAGCCGATGGCGATGGAGGCGATCCACACCAGCAGGACATTGTGGATGGTCTCGCCGCTGGGCTGGCCGCGCTGGACCAGATTGGCGGCGGCGACCAGCGACGAGGCTGCGGCCGCCCAGCGCCAGCC
Source organism: Streptomyces sp. NPDC000594 (assembly GCF_040299965.1). NCBI lineage: Bacteria > Bacillati > Actinomycetota > Actinomycetes > Kitasatosporales > Streptomycetaceae > Streptomyces > Streptomyces sp. NPDC000594. The sequence goes on from NZ_JBEPCY010000008.1 coordinate 216,428, forward strand.
GCCGCGCAGCGCGAACGCCAGCACCGAACCGGCCGTCCAGATCGACGGCAGGGTGGGGCTGTCGATCTGCTGGGCGTGCTTGTCCGCGAGGACGGTGAGCAGTATCCCGCTGAGCGCGATGGTCAGATCCGCCCCGAGGAAGCGCTTGGTGCAGCGGGCCGCGTCGAGCACCCGGGGCAGGGTGACCAGCGTCCAGACGGCGAGCAGCGTCAGAAAGACGGCCGCGATCCAGGCACGCTCGTACCGATCCCGGTTGTAGAGGAAGATCAGCACCGCGTAGACCATGGTCAGTACGCGGTACCCGGCGAGCGCGCGCCACAGCGGCAGCTCGACCGACATCCTCATGACCCGCTCAGGGCCGGGCCCTCTCCCCACGCCTTCCCCCCGTGTGTACGACGCGCAGACCCGCGCGGCCGGTTTCCCTAAGCGGCCGGACGGTCCTCGGTGGTGTCCGGGGCGTCCGTGCTGTTCCGGGCATCCGGCGCGGTGTCCTGCGCGGCCTCCGCCTTCCGGTCCCTCTCGGCGGCCCTGGCCGCGGCCTTCTCCGCCTTCTCCGCGTCGGCGATCTGCCGCTTGGCGACCGTGGCGTAGATGTCCACGTACTCCTGGCCGGAGAGCTTCATGATCTCGTACATGACCTCGTCGGTCACCGAGCGGAGGATATAGCGGTCCTCCTCCATGCCCTGGTAGCGGGTGAAGTCCAGCGGCTTGCCGATCCGGATACCCGGGCGCATCAGCTTGGGCATCACCTTGCCCGGCGGCTGGATCTTCTCCGTGTCGATCATCGCGATCGGGATCACCGGCGCGCCGGTGGCCAGCGCCACCCGCCCCAGGCCGCCGGGCTTGCCCCGGTAGAGCCTGCCGTCCGGGGAGCGGGTGCCCTCGGGGTAGATCCCGAAGAGGCCGCCGCCCTCGATCACCTCGATACCGGCCTTGATCGCCGCCTCGGCGGCCCCCCGGCCGCCCGAGCGGTCCACCGGGAGCTGGCCGACGCCCTTGAAGAAGGCGGCGGTGAGTCTGCCCTTGACCCCCGGCGAGGTGAAGTACTCCGCCTTCGCGACAAAGGTGACCTTGCGGTCGAGCACGGCCGGCAGGAAGAACGAGTCAGAGAACGAGAGGTGGTTGCTCGCGAGGATCGCCGGCCCGGAGGTGGGAATGTTCTCCAGACCCTCCACCCAGGGCCTGAAGGCCACCTTCAGGCCGCTCCCGATCGAGAGCTTCATTGCGCCGTAGATCAACTCGAATGCCTCCTATTGCTGTCGAACAGACCTTATCCCGAGGTGACCGGGGTTCTCCGCGTCGAAGGCCGTGCGGATCTGGCCGGTGTCAGCCCCGTCGCGTACCGTGAGGTGGATCCCGCCCGCGCCCGCCCCTCCCCGTCGCGTCACGCCACAGAACAGGAGATCCCGGTGCCGGTCCTTCCCGGAGCCGAGCCCTACCGCCATGACGGCGGAGAGGTCGGCGTCCTTCTCTGTCATGGATTCACCGGTTCCCCGCAGTCGCTGCGCCCCTGGGCCGACTATCTGGTGGAGCGGGGACTGACCGTCTCCCTCCCGCTGCTCCCCGGGCACGGCACCCGCTGGCAGGACATGCAGCTCACCCGCTGGCAGGACTGGTACGCGGAGGTCGACCGGGCGCTGACCGAGCTGAGCGCCCGCTGCTCCCGGGTCTTCGTCTTCGGCCTCTCCATGGGCGGGGCGCTGACCCTGCGGCTGGCCGCCCGGCACGGGGACGCGATCACGGGCATCGTCCTGGTCAACCCGGCGAACAAGGTGCACGGACCGGCCGCCCCCTTCCTCCCGCTGGTCCGGCATCTGGTGCCGTCCACGCCGGGCATCTCCAGCGACATCGCCAAGGAGGGCGGGTACGAGGTCGGATACGACCGGGTCCCGCTGCACGCCGCCCACTCCCTGCGGAACTTCCTGCGGCTGGTCGACGCGGAGCTGCCGCAGGTCACCCAGCCGCTGGTGCTGCTGCACAGCCCGCAGGACCATGTGGTGCCGCCCGTCGACTCGGCGCGGATCCTCGGCCGGGTCTCCTCCACGGATGTCACCGAGATCCTCCTGGAACAGAGCTACCACGTCGCGACGTTGGATCACGATGCGGAGCGGATTTTCCAGGAGAGCCACGATTTCGTCTGCCGGTTCGCTCCCGAGGCCGCAGAGAAGGGGAGCAGCGCCGGTGGCTGAGCAGCACGACGCCGACAGAGAGCCGCAGCCCATCGACGAGGAGGCCGCCTGGGCGGCCATCGTCGCGGGGTACGGCCAGGAGCCCGTGGACCCGCCGGGGGCGAAACCGTTCAAGTCGGTGGAGTCCATGGCCGGGCTGGAGACGGAGGAGCCCGCGGAGCGGGCCGATCCGCCGAAGGGGCCCCAGAAGCCGGAGGAGCCGGAGGACGAGCGGCCCGCGCTGGGCAGCTCGATCACCTTCGCGCCGGGGGTGGGCGGTGCGGGGCCCCGGGACTACAAGCCCGCCGAGCCGCGCGAGGACGATCTCGACGCGAGCGACGAGGGGCACTTCGTCCCGCCGGAGCCGCCGCCGCTGCCGGAGGCGGACACCACCGCGAAGTTCGCCTGGCTGGGGGTGATCGGCGGGCCGGTGCTGATGCTGCTCGCGGTGCTCTTCCGCTGGGACATGACCTGGTGGCTGACGACGCTCTGTGTCGGCGGCTTCCTGGGCGGCTTCCTCACCCTGGTGGCGCGGATGTCGTCCGGCGACGACGAGGAGAACGACGACCCGGGGCGGGGCGCGGTGGTCTGAACCCCTGGCCCCCGGGCACCCGGGCCCCGGTCGCTCAGGCGGTGCCGGGGGCCGGGAGCCGGAGCACGGCCAGTACCGGCAGATGGTCGGTGGCGGCGCGCAGATCCCCGGGGGTGACCCCGGGGAGTTCCCCGGGGACGCCGCACCCCAGCACCTCGACGCCCGCGGTCGCGAACACCGCGTCGATACGGCGGCGGGGGTCAGCGGCGGGAAAGGTGTGCTCACCCCCCTGCGGGGCGGCCACCCGGCAGTCCGTCAGCCGTGCGGCGAGCCGCCGGAAGGCGGGGCCCGAGGGGTCCTCGTTGACATCGCCCGCGGCGACGGCGTACGGGGTGTCCAGGGCGGCGATCCGGTCGAGCAGCAGGCCCGCGTGGGCCTGGCGCTCGGCCTTCCGCAGCCCGAGGTGGAAGCTGACCACGCCGAGCCGTACGGCGCCGAAGCGGACGACGGCGGTGGCGAGGCCCCTGCGGTGCAGGCCGGGGGTGGGCGGCAGCAGCAGGTCCTCGGTCCGCTCGACCCGCGCGCGCGGCGAGCAGAGCAGCAGCGGCCCGGTGGCGGGGGCGCCGCCGCCGAGGTAGACGAGCCCGGTCCTGGCGGCGAGCCGGGTGGCGTGGCGGCGCCAGCGGAAGAAGCGGGGGGCCTCCTGGGCGAGGAGGAGGTCGGGGGCGGTGGCGCGGATGACACGGACGAGGGCGGCGTCGTCGTCCCGGAGGGACCGGATGTTGTACGCGAGCACACGGATGACCATGCGGTGACCCTATTTTCCACGGTGGGCCCGCGCCGCCTCGGCAAAGTCAGCCTCGCCGGCGTTTGAGGCGCGGGGGTCGGGGCTGGCCCCGACGGAAGGCCGAGGTCACGAATTTCAGCCCCTCCGGCGATTGAGGCGCGGGGTTCGGGGCTCGCCCTGACGGAAGGCCGAGGTCACGAATTTCAGCCCCTCCGGCGATTGAGGCGCGGGGTTCGGGGCTCGCCCTGACGGAAGGCCGAGGTCACGAATTTCAG